>CAZFQH010000054.1:0-12249 GCA_964520805.1 uncultured Acidobacteriota bacterium
GGGTAGCCGACCGGCCTATGTTGATCGCCAGGAGAACGGCTCATGGCACGACAACGAGGGAGAAGGATCATGACTATCACCCTGAGCGCGGCTTACGACGACGGCACCCTGACGCTCGACGCGCCCCTGAACCTCTCGGAAAAGACCACTGTGCGGGTGACGATCGAAGAGCCCACGCTCGGCTCGGACGACCCCACGGACTGGGAGACCGCCGACGAACTCCGATGCCGGTCCGCGACGCGGGTTGCGGTCACCACGTACCTCTGTGGACCGCCCGGTTCGATAGCGTCCAGGGGGTAGCAGGTAACGAGGGTGAGGCGGTCGTCGCCGAAGTCACGCATGACCTCCGCGTCACGGTAGTCCACCACGCGCGTCGCCGTCACCACATACTCCACGACCTCACCCTCCGGCGACTCCACGAGGAGCGGATCGCCGGTCTTCAGCTCTTTCAGAAACCGGAAGTGCGTATCGCGATGCCCTCCGATCACCGCATTGCCGGGACGACCCGGGCGCGCGGTCCCCGCCACACTCCCCGGCCCGAACGCCAGCGTCCGGCCGCTGGCTCCGTCGAGCACGATGAGATCGATGCGCTGCAGCGGAGCGCCGAGGCGGGCCACGGGTGTGGTGTCCGCCCATGGCCACGGTTTCGGTGCGCCGCCTTCGCTTGCGGCCTTGACCCACGCTCGGCGAATCAGAATCTGCGCGAGTTTCGCCTTGGCGTGAACGTAGGTGCCGCGCGCAATCTGAGTCACACCCCAGCCGATGACCAGGAGCGCCGCCACCTGGAGTATTCGATACTTCATACTCTCCCATCCTTCCTTGGTGGGACGCGCCCCGGCTCCGCCGCCCTCAATGGCGCGAGCATCGGTTCCCCCGCGGCCCAATTCGCCCGCAATCGAGGACCGTCCTCTTGTCGAGGATGGACCGATACCGGACCCTCATGCCTTGCGCCACGATCGAGGTAGCGCGCGGAAGCACGAGTGCGGAGGACGATGGGCCGCGCCTGAACGAAGTGGGCCGCCCAGTACCGCATTGAACGTGGGGTGGGGGCCCCACGCCGTTCCTGCAAGAACGCATGAAGGCCCACGGATGTGAAGGCGGGGAAGGCCCATCGACCGGCGGCCCAGCTTCTCGACAAGCTGGTCGAGAACGCCCTCGATTTCGCGCGACCCGAAACCGCGGTGGAGGTTCGCCTCACCCGCGGCCTCGGAATCGCTTTTCTATCGGTCGCGAACCTAGGCCCTCCGCTCGCTCCCGAAATAGCCGACCGAATCTTCGAATCCATGGTTTCCGCCCGGCCCCGCGAAGACGGCTCCAAGGTCCACCTCGGTCTTGGTCTCACCATCGTCCGCGCCATCGCCGACTTCCATCAGGCCTCGGTCGCGGCCGCGAACCGCCCGGACGGGCAAGGTGATCTTCAAGATTGCATTTCCTTTGCGCGCTCGACCGTAGCGGCCCCAGCGGCGGAAAGAGCCTGGGATCAAGGCCGTGCGGCCATCAGCTATCCTCGCCAACAGGAGTGCCCGGTTTGATCAACGCGATATTTTTCCTTTCCGGCGTGGCGGCACTGCTGTTCGAGAACATCTGGTTCCGGCAGGCCGGCCTCATCTTCGGAAACAGTGTCTGGGCTTCAAGCCTGGTCCTCTCGAGCTTCATGGCCGGTCTCGCCCTTGGAAATGGCCTGGTTGCGTTCCGGCCGCAGAAACACGGCGACGCGTTGCGCCGCTACGCCTTCCTGGAACTGATCGTCGGCATCACCGGATTCGGCCTCGTGCTCCTGCTTCCGCGAATCGGGGAGAGTCTGTTCCCACTGCTCGCGACCCTGGTTGACAATCCGGTGGCCCTCGGCGCCGTCCGCTTCGTCCTCGCTTTCTCCATGATGGTGATTCCGACCGCGGCCATGGGCATGACCCTGCCCATCCTGGTCGACCGCGCCCCTTCGCGCGAACTCTTCGGCGTCACCCTGAGCCGGCTTTACGGGTGGAACACACTGGGTGCGGTCTTCGGCTGTATCGCCGGCGAAGCCCTCCTCTATGGGAAACTCGGGGTCCTCGGAACTGGGGTCGTCGCCGGCCTTTTGAACTTCACCGCCGCCCTCTTGAGTGTGTGGCTGGCCCGCACCGAGACCCTGCCGACTTCGCCCTCTGGACCCGCACCTGCGTTCCGCTGGACCATGGACGAAATGCGGCTGCTCGCCATCGCCACCATCGCCGGAGCGTGCCTGCTGGCGCTGGAGGTGGTGTGGACTCGGTTCCTGCTGCTCTTCGTCTTCGGGACCTCCATCACTTTCGCGATCATGCTGGGATTCGCCCTTGGCGGTCTCTCGCTGGGCAGTCTGCTGGTTTCGCTGGCCCCGGGTCTTAGCCGGGCTCAAGGTGCCGTGCCCATGCTGGTCCTGCTCGCGGCCACTTCACTCACCGCCTCTTACGCGGCGATCGCCGATGGTTTGCGGGTCAACTTCACGGACGTTCCAGGGGCGCCCTTTCCCCGCGTGATGTTCCTCTCCGCCATTCTCATCCTGCCCACCTCGGTGATCTCCGGGGCCCTGTTCTCCACCATCGGAGCGGCCTTAGCAGCCCGTGGCGAACGTCGGCCGGCATTCGACGAACGCCGCATCCCGTCCGGACTTCTTCGCTCCGCAGCCCGAATATTCCCGATATTCGGGCACTTCGGCTCATCGCCAGCCGGGCGCACCGCTCGTCTCGGTGCTGCGGCGGACTTTCACCACAGACTGCAAGCAGGGGGAAACACTGCCACGCGCGTGGCCGGCATGCTCACCCTCTTCAACACTCTCGGCGCCATGGTGGGGGCGGTCATCGCGGGTTTCGTTCTCCTCCCGAGCCTCGGGATGGAACGATCGTTTCAGCTCCTGGCCATCGTCTACGTGCTGGCCGCACTTCTGGCTCCCGGATTCACGACCGCGATTCGGGGGTCGCGGCCGCTCGCTCTCGCCGCGGGAGCGGCCCTCCTCTTCACCGCACTGTTCCCGCGAGGCCTCATGGAGAGGGTCTACTTGAAGCAGACCTTCGGTGATTTCGGTCCGGAGTCCCACGTGACCGAGGTCCGCGAGGGCCTGACCGAGACCATCACCTTCGTGGACACCACCGTGCAGGGAGAAAAGCTCTACAGCCGCCTGGTCACCAACGGCTTCTCGATGTCGGGCACCATGTTCGTGGGCCGTCGGTACATGGAGGCGTTTGTCTATCTGCCGGTTGCCATCCACCCAGGGATGCGAAGAGCCCTGCTGATCAGCTACGGTGTAGGGTCCACCGCCCGCGCCCTGACCGAGACGCGCGAACTTGAGCACATCGACGTCGTGGATATCTCGCGCGACATTCTGGAGATGGCGCCCCTCGCCATCGCCCCTGGCGACCCCGAGCCCCTGAAGGACCCCAGGGTCGTGACCCATGTCGAGGACGGTCGCTTCTTCCTGCAGACCGCCCGCGAAGGGTACGACCTCATCACCTCTGAACCACCACCTCCCCACCTTGGTGGTGTGATCAACCTGTACACCCGAGAGTATTTCCAGCTGATCAGGGATCGCCTCAATCCTGGTGGCATTACGTCTTACTGGCTGCCGGTGCACTCGCTCAGTGACAATGATACCCGCGCGATTTCTTCGGCCTTCTGCGCGGTCTTCGAGGACTGTACGTTGTGGAAGGGCGCCAACCTGGATTGGATCCTCATCGGCACCAGGGACCTCAAAGGCCCGGTGACTCCAGATCGCTTCCGAGCCCAGTGGGCGCCGGGCGGACCCACCGATCTGCGCGACCTAGGTTTCGAGATTCCCGAGCAGCTCGGCTCGCTCTTCATGGCCGAGGGTCGCGACTTTCCTGAGCTCACAAACCAGCCGGCGCTCGAGGACAATTTTCCAAGTCGACTCGGCCATTCCCCTCCGGAGCCGGTCGTGTTCGGACCCTGGCGCATCGACCTCATGGACGCTGATGCCGGACGGCGTCGGTTCATGGCCAGCAGGTTCATCCAACAGGCGTGGCCGGAGCAACTGCGAGAGGCGACACTTCCCTACTTCCCGTTGCAGACCCACCACGACGAGATGATCAAGGGATTTCTGGGCCGCCCGCCTGATTCGATGCAGACGAAGGACGCCCTCGCCATCCTGCGTAACACGCCCCTCCAGATGTTGCCGGCGGTCATGCTCGGCACTCCACCCGACATCCTGATCCTGGCTCGACGCGTGGAGGCCCGCGGTGGTCCCACGCCCCCGTGGCTGCTGCCGCACCTCGGCGTGCGGGATATCGGAGCCAGGCAGTACTCCGCGGCGGCCGAGCGCTTCCGAAGGGCGATGGCCGCGGATCCCGGCCTGCCCGGAATCGGCGAGCGCCTGATACTGGCCCTTTGTCTCGACGGGAAACGTTCGGAAGCTCAGGCGGAGCGCACGAGGCTGGGGCTCAAGCCCGATCGCGGCTGGGCCGAGGGGCTCGATGACGCCTGCCGCGAGCATGCGAAGCCTTCCTGAGGAGGGCGGCGATTCCCCTTCGCACGACTAACCGTAGGGGAAGGCCTTGTGCCTGCCCTCTCCTCGAAAGTTGGCCTCAGAAGCGGGCAGTGAGTGTCAGGCTGAGCGAGCGGCCAGGGGCCAGGACGAAGCCGACGTCTGGGCTCGCGCGGTACGTTTCATCGAGAATGTTTCGGCCCAGGACACGGAGTTCGAAGTTCTTGTCTAACTTCCATCCGCCGCTGAGGTCGACCACGGCGTAACCGGGTATGGCGATTTCCGTAGGTCCTGGCCGGTCGTCATCCGAGTAGCGGGCGGCGCGGACCTGGGTCCAGGCCGCCGTCCCGAACTCCTTTCTGAGCACGAGCGAAAGAGTGTCAGGGGAGGCGTCATCGAGGAACGCGTTGTCGTCCAGGGCCTGGCCTCGCGCGGTCTGCGCGAACGACTCCAGCGAGACGCCGTGACCAAGATCGGCTCGCGCCTCGACTTCCAGACCACGGAGGCGAGCGCGTCCGCGATTTCTGAAGAAGAAGAAGTCGGTCTGAGTCTGGTAGCGCTCGATCAGTTCGTTGATCCGGTACTGGTAGGCGTACACGGCGAGTTGAACTCGCGCCCGTGTGTACCGCAGGGCGACGTCCGTCTGAAGGCTCGTCTCCGGATCCAGATCCGGATTGCCGGTGATGAAGCCCCGCCCCGAGGGGCCCCGGTAGTAGCGGTCCGAGAGGACAGGGTCGCGGAAGCCTCGCGAGAGCTGAGCGGTGAGGCTGATGCCATGGACTGGGCCTGCTGTGAGTGCCGCGAAACCGGATCCGGCCGTGCTCGCGGTGTTCCGGTCGCCGAAACGCCCGCCGGAATTGGCCGTGGTCACGCGGTCCACGCGGGCCCCCGCGGACAGATGCGCCGAGCCACCCAACCGCGTGTCGAACTGCGCAAAGAATCCGGCGTCCGTACGCTTCGCATCGTCGACCGACAGGGTCGAGTTGCGAGAGAGAAGGTTCCCGGAGAGCGAGTAGCTTTCGGTCGTGTCAATCGCCTCCAGCCCAAAGCGGCCGTTCGCGTCCAGACCAAACTCCGCGCGGGTGGATCCGAATCGGCGTTCGGCCGCAGCCTTGGCGTGGAAATCGTTAGCCGAAATGTCGGCGCGCTCAAGGCTGCGGCCAGTGGTGGCGGTGGCGAATCGGCTCTGATCGGTCTGCTGCTCATAGGTCCCAAGAAAGGCGCTGGCCGACACCTTCTCGAAACCCGCGACCTCGGAAATGTCATAAGACGCGGCGAGGCGATGCGAGTTTTCGAACGGGTAGAAGAAGCGGACGGTTCGCGAATTGTTCCGGGGGCGCTCGAAGTTGCGTCCGAAGTCGCTCTGCCAGCTGGCCGCGAAGACGCCTCGGCCGATCTCGTGGGTGAAGGACGCGAGGAGGCCCGAATCTTTCCACCCCGAGTTGAACACTTCGCCCTCAGGAGAGTTGTAGTCTTCGGCCTTTCGAGTGTGCCCCTGCACCAGCAGACCTCCACGAGCGAGGCCCTTGGACAGCTCAATCGAACCTCGCGCATCGGGGACCCCTGTGCCCAAGTGTCCCGTTACGGCTCCGCGAAACGGACTTCCCGGTTCGGCGCGGCGCGTCTTCACCGAAACCACACCGCCGAACGCATCCGATCCGTAGGCGACCGAAGCTGGCCCGCGAACGATGTCCACCCTGCCGATGACGGAAGGATCAAGGAACGTAGCACTTGGACCCACGCGCCGCTCGGAAGACACGCGACCGCCGTCAATGAGGAACAGAGTGCGTCCGCGAGCCAGTCCGCGCAAGGCCGGGACCGCGGCGTGGCCTTCAGAAACCTGGCTCACTCCCGGAACGGTCTCGAGCGCCTGCATGAGGTTTTCGGGGCTTCGCTGTGCTATCTGTGCGCCTGAGATCAAGGTCGCGGCTGACGCCGGGGCCTTCACGACACTGGGAGCAGCTCCCACCACCGTGATCGACTCGTCCGCGACCGCATTCACGGGGATCGTCGCCGGGCCGTCAATCCTTTCCACAAGAACGGGCCGGGCCACCTGACCCGAAGCGAGCACCACAATCACTTGAAACGGAGGCGTGGGCGCAAACGCCCACGAGAATCGGCCATCGACGTCGGTGCGTGCCGACCCCGGGTAACCCGCCAGGGATACGGTGGCGCCAACCACGGGTACTTGACTACCGGCGGCGACCACCCGGCCCTCAAAACCTTGGGAAGGGGCGGCGGCCGCGGCCGTAAGAGTCGACAAAGCGGCGTACAAGCCAGCCAAAGCGGCGCGAAGGTGATGGCGTTTCACGAGGTATGGACCCTAACCAGCCAATCCATCTACTACCAGCCCCCGTACCGCCTGGCTTCACGAACAAGGCGACGCTTCAGGGTGCCAGGAACCGGCCTACCGCCTCGGAAATGTGGTGAGCCTCGTTTGAAACCTGGGCTCCCGCGGAGACCATCGCGATCACGGCCGCCGCCAACACCCAGGGGCGCACGGCGAAAACAGTCGAACCGGCGTGAACGTCGCGCGACGGATTCGCGAGGACCTCGATGCGCTCTTGAAGTTCAGCTTGGCTGGAGAACGCCGATGAGACCGCAACATCCAATGCAGCGACGGGGCTGAGCGGTCGGAAGGTCCGGAGCCGGGCCACTTTCAGCAGGGCGGAGGCAAGGTCAAGCGCCCGCTCCGGATCGGACCCGCTCGCTCCCGCGTCCGCTCCGAACTCGCAGGCTCGTGCGAACTCCCGTCGCCACGCCTGATCGAGACCAAAGATCTGGAGAAAGTCGGGACACGCGGCCATCCACAGCAGGCGAAGAGGATCGCGCGCGCGGGCGTGGCTGATTTCATGGGCGAGGGCCGCTTTGAACTCCGCTTCCTTGAGAGCCCTCACGACGCCCGTCGAGGCGTAGATCGTCGGCTTCAGGTAGCCGCCCACACACAGGGCGAGGTCGTCGCTTCGCACTTCGACCACTTCGAACGGCGCGATCGTGCGCGAGCTGCGGAGCGAGAGATAGCGCCAGGCGCGCAAGCGGTCGCGGGTCTTGACGAACATTCGAGTGCCGCGGCGTGCGCCCTGCAGGGCCGGAAGCAAGACCAGGAGCGCCACCGCGAGCAGCGGGCCCGAGACCGCCTCACCGGTGTTGAACGGCTCATGCCGAAGCCACGCCGGCACCGACACCCCGAGTATCAGGACCATCGTAAACCCGAGGGGCGCGAAGCGAACTCCCATAATGGCCCGGGCCCGCCGATCGGGAGACACTCGCCCCAGAGCTTCGAGAAGCCGCGGGGTCAAGGCCAGGAGAAGCAGGTCCAGGGCGAGAAGAACCATTCCGAACACGGTCATCAGAACGGCGAGACCGTACAGCGTCATACCCGATCTCCGACTTTGCGGGCCTGTCGCAACGCCCGCTTCTTCTCGCGGACCAGGCGATCGAGCGAATCGAGCCACGCCGGGTCGTGAGATTCGATGGCGTCCACCAGAGCCGCGATCGCGAGGTCCGGCGTCGCGGTTCCGGCCTGGATGGTGGACACCGCGGACTTCAGAGCCTGAATCCCAAGCTCCGCCCGCGACCATCGGGCTCGATAGAGAAACGCGCGGCCGCGTGGTTCACGGGTGGCGAGGTTCTTCTTGAAAAGCCGGTCGAGCGTCGTCATCAGTGTGGTGTAGGCCCACGGCCCATTGAGACTGTGGGCGACATCGCGAACGCTGAGCCCACGCGGGTTCTGCCAAAGGCACTCCATCACCAGCGCTTCGAGACGTCCAAGCGGTGCCGCAGCGACGGTGCGCGGAGGAAGAGTTTCGAAGGCTGAATCCACGGCAGGAGGATAGCCGACGACCCAGGCCGCACCGAGACCTTCGTTACGCGACCGGCGAGAAGAAGGACGTCCGATCTCTGTTGAAACGAGGTGGCGAGGCGCTGCCGCCTCTGCCGGTTCCCGCCTTCACGCCCACCAGGTTCTCTTCCCGCTGGAGTTTCTGATTCCCTGGAATCCGGATGAATAGTCGCAGGACGTTGTTGAGTTAGAGAACCAAAAACCGCGCGAGACTCAGGAACAGGCCCATGCTGGCCACGTCGGTTGCGGTGGTGAGGAAGATGCTGGAGGCGGTCGCCGGATCAAGCCCAAGCCGCTTCAGCGTCAAAGGGATCAGGGCACCCGAGAGGCCGCTCACCACGCAGCTTCCGATCATGGCCAGAAAGACGACAAAGCCCAGGATCGGCGCCTTGTCGTTCGACTGAAGGGTCGCCACGACGAACATTCCGAGGCCCGCGGTCACCCCAACGAAGGCGCCATTCAGGAGACCCAGCAGGCCTTCCTTCATCACCAGCTGCCTCTCACGGCCCGGCTTCAATTCGCCCAGGGTCATGCCGCGAAGAGTCACGGCGAGGGCCTGACATCCGGTGTTCCCCGACTGTCCCGCGAGCACGGGCAGGAACACCGCGAGAACCACGAGCTGGTCGATGGTGTCCTGGAAATAGCCGACCACACCCGCGGCGATGAAGGCGGTCAGCAGGTTGAGCTGCAGCCAGGGATGCCGGTACTTGAGGCTCGTATTCCAGGGGGTGGAAAGCCGTTCCTCTTTCTCGACGCCGACCATCGCGCCGACCTGGGCGCTGATCTCATAGGCGTGCTGCTCGAACAGGGTGCGCCCGCGGACGATTCCCACGAGTCGGCCGCCCGCATCGCAAACCGGATAGACCGGGAAGTGGTGATTGACCACCAGCTTCATGGCGTCGATCGCGTCGAGATCAGGACGTAGCGAGAAAGGGTTCGTAAGCATTACGCTGTCGATCCGAGAATTCCGATCGGCGAGCAGCAGGTCGCGCATGGCCACGACCCCAAGCAAAACTCCGGCACCGTCCACCACAAAACCGTAGGTCACAAAAACGTTCTTGACCAGCTCGCGGATGCGCTCGGTGGTTTCGGCGACCGTGAGGTCGGGCCGGAAAACCGCGCGGGGCGGCTCCATCAGACGACCGATGGAGTCGTCCGGATAGGTGAAGTTCGCCGTCCACTGGTGCGAGTCGGCCAGGGGTGCGGCCGCAATGACCGTCTTCCGCCGGTCCTCGCCCATGGCCAGCATGATGTCTTCGGCCACCGCCGGGCTCAGCATCGCGAGAACCGTGGCGGCTTCGGCATCGGGCAGCGGATCCAGGAGCTGGGCGGCCTGGATCGGCGCCAGCGAAACAAGCTCGTCCGCGAGGGTGCTGAGACGCGACGGCTCGGCTTTGACCGGAAGGTCGGAGGAGGCTTGATTCATATTGAGAGCATTCAGTTCGGGCAGGATAACAACGGAGCGAACGCAAGTCACCCCGCTTCGAGGGTAGCCTTCGTGGCCATGATTGATCCGCGCCCGGTTGTCCTCGAAGGCCATGGCCTGCGTCTTGAGCCCCTCGCTCCCGAACACGCTCCCGATATCGGCCGCGCCGCGATTGATGGCCGCCTGCATGAACTCTTCTTCACGTCAGTCCCCAACCCCGGCCCAGGGCTCGCTGGCCGTCATCCCGGACGAGGCTCTGAACCCGGAAGAACGACGCGATCCGGAGCCGATTTCTTCAAACAGCGGAGGCTGCGTCCTCGGAAGCACCGCTCTTGGCGACGCGGCCATCTCCTCCATCCGCGATCGTGAGTGCGATCAAGCCGGGTGCCCACGCAAACGCCCAGGCGAAGAACTGCACGACATAGTTGCGCCCCGTCGCGGGCGGACGGCCCCAGAGCGTTGTCATGACCAGGTAGAAGGCGATTCCTCCTGACACTGCGGCGGCGACACCTCGCGCCGCGACCGCCGGCCACGGCCGCGCAGGGATGCGAAGCCATCGCCCATCGAGGGCCGCGAGCAGCAGCCACATCATCACCCAGGACACAGGAATCGCGGTGCCATACGTACGGCGATCCATGATGGCGATCAGGATGTAGTAGATGAGTGCACCACCCAGTCCCGAAAGCGCGCCGATCGGCAACCCTCTTGGGACCCGCCCGCGCGCGACCCCGAGGACCAGTCCAACCGAAGTCAGCAAACCGATGCCATGGATGATCCCGGCGGACATCCGATGTTCGACGCCGTAGGTGTACCAGATGTAGTCGCCGACAGTCGCGACCGCCGCGACCCCCAAGATGCCGACAAGCGTGACGACGAGTGGTCTGTGAAGAGTCAAGGCGCGCTCCTTTTTGAAGAACCTGGAATCTACTCGCTCTAACCCAAGTACCGTTCGCGGTCTGCGAGCGACCCGGGCGAGGGAGCGCCACCATGGAACGAGCTATCGACGAAAGGGCACCCGGAACGGTGCCCCTGCCTAGAACTGGAAACGCACGGCGGCCCGAACATCACGGCCCGGAAGGGGCACGAGATCCTTCAGGTATGAGACGTGATTCCGCCCTTCGACATTCGCGAGGTTGGTAGCCCGCAGGACGAGATCGGTCACGGTCTTGGTACCCCCGAAGATCCGATAGGTCGCGGTGGCGTTGATGAACGTGTGACCGGGGGTCGCCAGTTCGAATCCGGAGATCCGTTCCTGCTTTTCAACCCTACGCAACTCGGCGCGGACGTCGAAGTTTGAATCCCGGTAGTGCACCCCAAGTCCCAGGCGCAGGGGCGCAATGCGTGGGAGAGGCTCGTCGGTGGGGTCGATCTTCGCGCGTACGTAGTCGACGGAGGCGTCCAGGCCAAGGTGACGCCGGCCATTGTCATAGACCTCGACCCCGGTCTGCGCCTCCAAGCCCCAGAACAGAGCATCGGTCTGTTCATAGCGCACCACCCGCAGTCCGTCCTCTTCGTCATCGGTAAAGCGCTCGAAGATATAACCGCTGAACGCGTTCCGGAAGAGGGAGAGTTCCGCACTCACCCGCCCCCCTGTCTTCTTGATGGACGCGTCGAGTCCGAGGCTCTTTTCCTTGGCCAGGTTCGGGTCGCCCACTTCGAACGCGTTGGTGGCGGCATGGGGCCCGTCGGAGAACAGTTCCTCGGCCCCGGGCAACCGTTCGGAATGAGCGAGGGTCAGGCCGAAGCTCAGCCCGCGGTCGGCGCGCACCGAGACGCCGATCGAACCGCTGGCCCCGCTCATCGTCCTGGAGTCGCCCCGGTCCACTTCGACCACCTGCCGCTCTAGCCGCCCGCCCAGAGCGAGCCGGGTGCGACCCGTGCCCACTTCCTCGAGAACAAAGGCGGCCAGGGCGCCGGTGGTGCTGGGGGGCAGGAAGGCCTCAGCGCCGGTCACTCTCAGATCGCGGCCCTGGACCTGGAATCCGAACGCACCACGTAGGGCGCCGAGCGGCTTATGCAGGAACTCCAGGCGGCCCTCGTAGCCCTGGTTTTCGAAGCGCGTTCCCACCTCGGCGCCCTCCAACTCCGCATGTTCGTAGTCGGACATGCCGAAGCGAAACTTGAGGCCACGAAAGGCGCCGAACGGTTCACGAATGGCGCCCTTCAGGTCGAGGCGCCTTTGCTTGAGGTCGATCGAGACTTCCTCCTCGGTGGGGATGCCATACGTCGTGTTGAAGAGCGAGACGTTCGCGCCGAAAAAGCCGCGTTCGCCGATGAAGGAGGCGCCGAGCGAACCCGAAGTGTTTTCCGTGGCGGAGTTAGTCAGACGCTCTGTTCCTATCGGGATCTGCACGTCTCCGGTCTCGCGCCGCAGTCCATCGGCGTGCCAGGCGAAGCCGCCCCGGCCACCATGCAACGAAGCCCCGCCCTGCTTCTCGCTGGACACGCTGCCTAGGGCCAGGTCGAAGACACCGCCCACGAGCTTTTCCGATGCCGACTCGGGGATCCGACCGTCGATCACGTTAACCA
>CAZFQH010000054.1:12259-14203 GCA_964520805.1 uncultured Acidobacteriota bacterium
CGGTGCTGCCGTACAGAAGGGTGGCCGGGCCGCGCAGCACTTCGATCTGCTCCGCGGAAAGGGGATCGAAACTGACCGCATGATCGGGGCTGGTGTTCGAAGCGTCGGCCATGCCCACGCCGCCCTGCAAGAGGCGCACGCGGTCGCCACCCATGCCGCGGATGACCGGACGACTGGCCCCGGGGCCGAACGAGGTCGAGCTGACTCCGGGCTGCTCGGCCAGGGTTTCTCCGAGCGTCGACTTGAGGCGTGATGCAAGGTCGAGTCCGGCAAGGACGGTGATGGGCCTCGCGCTCTCGGCGAGCGAGGCCGCTTCCATCCCGGAGGTCACAACAATCGCTTCCTTGTGCGTGGCCACACTGAGCAGGATGTCCGCCACCACCGGCCCCGCGCCGGACACATTGACCCTGACCAGAGTGGATCCGAAGCGGTCCGTCCGGGCTTCAATCAGATACGAACCGCGCGGAACGTTCTCGAAAGAATAGGACCCGTCGGGCCCGGCGTCGGTATGTCGCGCCAGTTCGACGATGCCCACATGCGCTCCTCCAACCGGCTGCCCTGAGGCGGTTGTGACCTTGCCCTTGATCGAAGCGGATTCCTGGGCCGAGGTGAACGATGAAAAAAGCGCCAGAGCAAGAGCGGCGGAAGACCGAAAGCGGACGAAATGCGGAAAGAAAGAGGCCGAAGGCATGACAGGGAAAACTCCTCGAAAGAACGTTGAAGCCTGAAAGAGTCCGAGGGCCCGATAGGAAAAAGGCTCACGCCGGACGTAGGAACGACGAACGGATCAGGCGAAAACGGGAGGAGCTCTACCAGGAGGAAGGAGGTTGGAAGGGCCGTCGTGCGCTTCGTGGACTTCGGCTCCGAGGGCGCCGACTACGTGATTAGCGCCGCCGAAGACCACCGCGGGCGCGGTCAGATCGGTGATCGGCCCCAGGTGGGCGCGGCACGCGATGCAGTGAACCTCGACTGCGCAGCCATCGTCGGTGTGAGACAGAAAATCGGCGACGCCCAGCATTCCGATGAGCGCCACCAGGACGCCCATGCCGATTCTGCGACGCCAGAGGTCTGCCTTCCGCATGTTTCTAAGTGGCCGAACATAGCAGAAGCTCCCCTGAAGTGCGCCTGACGAGGCCGCCGGCCGGACTTGTCCCTGCAACTCTCACGGCAGACGTCGCCACCCGCATGATGCGATCGAACCATCGACATCCACCTCCCCGTGTGGTCTAGGATCGTGGGGTCGGAAAGTCCAAAAACTGCAAGCCCTCATTCCTTCCCCTTCTAAGGAGCCTCTCCATGCCCGACGTTCGTCCCATCGCCGATGTCGCCAAAGACCTGGGGATAGCCCGGGAACACCTGATTCCCTACGGCGACGACAAAGCCAAGATCCGGCTCGAGGCCCTCGCCGCGCGGCCTTCGCGCGGCAAGTTGATTCTGGTCTCCGCGGTGACCCCCACGTCGGCGGGCGAAGGAAAAACCACCACATCGATCGGCCTCGCCCAGGGCATGGCGAAGATCGGGCAGAAGGTCTGTCTGGCCCTCCGCGAACCCTCGCTGGGACCGACGTTTGGCGTGAAGGGCGGCGCCACCGGCGGCGGAAAGTCCATCGTCGTCCCCGCGGAGGACATCAACCTTCACTTCACCGGCGACTTTCATGCCATCACCTCTGCCAACAACCTGCTGGCTTCGCTCGTCGACAATCACATCCATGCCGGCAATCCGCGCGGCATCGACCCCCGGAAGATTCTGTGGCGCCGGGTCATCGATCTGAACGACCGCTCACTGCGGCGCGTCATCATCGGTTTGGGCGGCGCGCTCGAAGGGGTTCCCCGCGAAACCGGCTTCGACATCACCCCCGCGTCCGAGATCATGGCCGTATTGTGTCTGTCGAAGGACCGCGACGACCTGCGTCGAGAGCGGCACGAGCATCGCCATCTTGGTCTT
>CAZFQH010000055.1:0-13958 GCA_964520805.1 uncultured Acidobacteriota bacterium
ATCTGGATCTGGGCCCAGTCGGATCCGGTCAGACGCGCGAGGCGGTTGACGAAGAAGATCTGCTTCGACGTCGAAGTCCTGGACTCCGCGGCGTAGAGGGCCTGGCCGTCCGGGCTGAATACGGGGTTCGAATAATTCGTGCCGGGGGGGGTGATTCGCCTGGGCGCGCCTCCTTGCGCAGCGACCACGTAAAGGGCCATCTCGGTCTCCTCGGACATCCCGTGGTGTCGGTTCGCGATGCCCTGAAAGACGATGGACTTCCCGTCGGGTGTCCACACCGGCGTCAGTTCCTCGTTGATGGAACCGCCGAACGCGCCGCGCAGCGGAGCCACGGTGACCATCGTCGCCGCCTTACCGTCGATCTCCTGCCAGCCAAAGACAGGTTCGCGCTTCTCAAGCCATGCGTTCCAGAAGCGGACGGGGAAGGCGTCATAGGTGCGCGCCGTATCCTTGCGCGCCTTCTGCTCGTCGGAGAGCTTCTTGTGATCGTCAAGGTTCTTCGCACCTTCCGCAAACTGGGCGGTGAACAGTACCGCTTTGCCGTCCGGACGGAACCTCGGTGAACCCGCGCCCGTGGCGATGTTCGTCAGCCGCCGCGCTTCGCCCCCGGCGAGCGGAAGCAAATAGATCTGCTCGGCCTCGTCCCCCTCACGCCGGGCTGAGAAGGCGAGGGTCTGGCCGTCCGGCGAGAACGTGGCGCCCGACTCGCCGCCGCGGCTGTTGGTCAGTTTGCGCGCAGGAGACGAGCCGTCCGTGGGCACGATCCATAGATCGGACACGTTCAGGGCGGCGTCGTATGAGGGCTCCGTTACGGAGAACACCGCGTGTTTGCCGTCCGGGCTCAGAGCGGGCGCACCAATGCGGTGGAGCAGCCAGACATCTTCGTGGGTGATGGCGCGCTGCTGGGCGAAGACCGAAATCGGGGCCAGCAGCAGGATGAGGAGGGCGGAGGCTTGTCTCATGGCCGGAGCATAGTTCTTGCCGCTTGCAGTGAAGTGTAGGGGCATCCCGTGTGGGTGCCCTGAGCCTGCCGAAGGGAGGTGTCCGGTGGGATCGGCAGGCTGCAGTCTGTTTCACCGCAATGGCCTTACGGGCTGCTAGATTGCACTCGACCCATGATCCTGATCAAGCACCTCAATCTTCGGACACTGGCCGTAGTCGCTCTCACTCTCGGTACGTCCGCTGCGCTATACGCCCAAAAGCTCCCAACCCCCGACCGCGACGACGGCACCATCAAGCTGCCGCCAGGCTTCCGGGCGGTGGTGGTAGCCGATGATCTGGGGCCGCTGCGCTTCATGACGGTGGCCTCCAATGGCGATGTCTACGTCAAGATGCGCGCGGTCGGCATCATCGCCCTGCGCGACACGAACGGCGATGGGCGCGCCGAAATGCGGGCGGCATTTGGCTCCGGAGGCGGTACCGGCATCGCGATCCGCGACGGCTATCTCTATCACTCGACCAGCACCTCTGTGCTGCGCTACAAAGTGGCTCCGGGCGAACTGGTGCCGAAAGGCGAACCGGAGACGATCGTTTCCGGGCTTCCCGATGAACGACAGCACAACGCCAAGTCGATCGCCTTTGACGAAGCCGGCATGCTCTATGTCGAGGTCGGTTCGCCCTCCAACGGATTCGGCCAGCCCGACCGAGTTCGCGGCTCCAAAGGGGGCGACCCCACGGTGTTCTTCACGAAGCACGGAGGCTTCTGGCGCTTCGATCCCAATCGGCTCAACCAGACCCAGGCCGATGGCTACCGGTTCTCGAGCGGCCAGCGGCACGTGCTTTCGATTGCGCGGCAGCCGATCTCGAAACAGTTCTTCGTCGTCATGATGGGCCGCGATCAGCTCAATACCGTGGCGCCGGACTTCTATACGGACGAGGACAACGCGGAGGGCCCGGCCGAGGAACTGCATCTGCTTCGAGAAGGTGGGGTCATGGGCTGGCCGTTCACGTACTACGACTATCGGAAGAAGGCGCGGATGGTGGCGCCCGAGTACGGGGGAGACAACGCGAAGCTCGCGGAAGCGGGGAAGTACCCGGATCCCCTGGTGACGTTCCCGGCGCATTGGGCTCCGCTTCAGATGGCCTTCTATTCGGGCGATCAGTTCCCGGCGCGATATAGAGGGGGCGCCTTCGTGGCGTTTCACGGTTCGTGGAATCGCTCGCCGAAACCGCAAAAGGGGTACAACGTGGCTTTCGTTCCCTTTGACGAGAAGGGAATGCCGAGCGGCGGCTATGAGGTTTTCGCCGACGGCTTTGCGGGACGTGACGAAGTCCTGACCCCGCGCGACGCGCGTTTCCGCCCGGGAGGGCTGGCCGTGGGTCCGGATGGATCTCTCTATGTCGCAGACACCGAGCGCGGGCGCGTGTGGAGGATCTTCTACACGGGCGAAGCGCGTCCGGCCGCCCCTGCGTCGAATGCCGCAGGACTGACTCCGGCGGTGTCCCCCACCCCCGCGCCGCTGCCGGCGACGGCCGAGGCGGATCCGGGCGAAATCGTTTACCGCGAGCTCTGCGCCCTGTGTCACATGCCGGACGGGACCGGTGTGCCCAACATGCAGCCGCCGCTCACACGTTCCGGCATGCTCTCGGGAGATCCGGTCGCCTTGATCCGACTCGTGCTCTATGGTCCGGACGCCGTTCTTCCCAAGACTCGCCCGACCTGGCAAAACCCCATGCCTGAGTTGTCGTCGCTCACGGACCAGGAGATCGCCGACTCGCTCAACTACGCGCGCCGCCGCTTCGCCGGGCTGGTCAGTGCTCTCACCCCGGCCCAGGTTCGCGCCGAGCGAAGCAAACCGCCAGCGCCGAGCAAATAAGCCGGATCCACGGCCCTGCGTGCGGCCGCGACAGAACAACCCCTGCGGTGCGGCTGGGGTTGAGATGCACTCCGAAGGAGGTTCCAGACATTCGAGCTTTTCCAGGCAATAGGGTGCGCCTTCCTGATAATGTCCGCGGCCATGGTGAAATCAAATTTTTGGATGAAGACCGCTTCGGCCCTCGTGCTTTCGGCGTTCAGCACCAGTCTCGTAGCCCAGGAAAAGATCGACTACGAAGCGATCGCGAAGATCCGCAAGGAGGGGCGCGCGAATTCGCAGATCATGAAGACGCTCCACATGCTGACCGACGTGCACGGCCCTCGGCTCACGGGCTCTCCCAAGTACAAGGCGGCGGCGGAGTGGGTGGTAAAGCAGACCACCGCGTGGGGGTTTGAGAACGCGCGGTTGGAGCCGTGGGAGTTCGGACATCCCGGGTGGTCGAATGACCGCTTCTCCGGTTTCGTCGTTTCCCCGGTTCAGGACTCGCTTGTGGGCGAAGTGCTGGCCTGGACGCCTGGGACCAAGGGTGCGGTGCGCGGCAAGGCGGTGCAGATCGATCCGCCTCGTTGCACCACACCGCCTGCGCCGGCCGTGCCCGCTGCGGGTGGCCCCGGCGGCCCAGCAGTCCCAGGCCGCGCCGCCGCTGCTCCTGCCGCCCCGGCTCGCCCGGTTTGTCCAACCCTCGAAGAAGTGACCGCCGCTCTCGAGGTACTCAAACCCAAGGTCAAAGGCGTGATCGTGCTCGTCGGCGCCCCGACGAAGGTGCCGGTCACGTTGATCCCGTCGGCCGCGCGCAACGATGAAGAGGAGTTGAAGCGCCGCTTTGACCCCAACAATCCCGCACCCTCGCCCTTCGGCAACCCGAACCCGACGCCCACCCCGGCCCCGGGACGGCTGAACGCGAACCGAATCGCGGAAATGGTGGACGAGTTCCTGGTGGCGAATGGCGCCCTCGCCCGGCTAAACGATGCCGGTCGCGAGCACGGACAGATTCGCGCCTTCAACAACCGCACCTTCGATATTGCCAAAGCGGTGCCGACCGTCGTCCTTCGCAATGAGGATTATGGGCGCATCAGTCGACTTCTCGCGGGTGGTTCCGTGGTTGAACTCGAGTTCAACATCGTGAACCAGATCCACCCCGAGGGCAAGACGTCCTACAACGTGGTCGCGGAGATCCCCGGCACGGACAAGAAGGCCGAGGTTGTGATGCTCGGCGGACATCTCGACTCCTGGCACGCGGCGACCGGAGCCACCGACAACGCGATCGGTGTGGCGGTGATGATGGAAGCGGCTCGCATTATCAAGGCGGCCGGCCTCAAGCCCCGGCGCACCATTCGCGTGGGCCTCTGGGGAGGCGAAGAGCAGGGTCTGCTCGGATCCAAAGCCTACGTGAAAGAGCATTTCGGCACCGCCGAGAATCCCAAGCCCGAGTTCGCGACCTTCAACGGCTATTTCAACGTCGACTCCGGCACCGGGCGCATCCGCGGCGGCAGTATCTTTGGCCCCAGTGAAGCGGGCGTCATCCTGCGCGATCTCCTGGCTCCCTTCGAGGACTTCGGTCTGGTGGGCGCGATCGCGACGTCGTCTCGACGATCAGGCGGCACCGACAGCACTTCCTTCAATGAGGCGGGCCTCCCTGGTATCGGCCTCGGACAGGATCCGATCCAGTACAACTCGCACACCTGGCACACCAATCTTGATACCTACGAGCGGATCGTCGAAGACGATGCGATCAAGTCCGCGATCGCCATCGCGGGGGCGGTGTACCACATGGCGAATCGCGACGAGATGTTGCCGCGTTTCTCCAAAGACAACATGCCGGCACCCCCTCCCGCACCCTCTCCGTCACCCTCGCCCTCGCCCTCGCCCTCGCCCAGTCCCGCCTCCTAGCAGCCCAAGGGGCGACCGATTCTCCGCTTTCGAGGAGCAGGGAAGGCGGCAATCGACGGTTCGGCCAGAGAGCCAAGGAATCTCTATTCCGGCGAGAAGAGGCGGGCATTGGAACGTTCCACACGCGCGAGGTAACATGCCCCGCCTTCGGGGCCATCGCTGCCGAAGATCAGGAAACTTTCATGAGCCAACCCCGCATTGGAAACGCCCCCGTGAGCTGGGCGGTCTACGAAGCCCACCTTCCCAACCCTCCTTTTGCCACCGTCCTCGATGCCATCGCGGCGGCGGGGTACGAGGGCACGGAGCTTGGACCCTACGGATATCTCCCAACCGAGAAAGCGGCCCTCGCTCGCGAACTCGACGCCCGGCATCTCACCCTCGGCTCGTCGTTCGTCCCGGTGTCGCTCGAAGACCCCGCGGCCCGCGTGCGCAGCCCGCATCCCGAAGGACGGGTCGCGAGGCTGGACCGTCGCGCAATGGAAGACCGCCATCGAGACCCTCGAGGCCATCGCGTACCGGGTGAAGGAGGCTCACGGTCTGAGCGTGGTTGTGCATCACCACGCAGGAACGTTCGTCGAAACTTCTGAAGAGATCGATCGTCTCCTCGACGGGACGCGGCCGGAGTTTGTGAATCTCCTGCTCGACACCGGGCATGCGGTTTACGGGGGGGCCGACCCGGTGGAAATCGCGACGCGCCACGGCGATCGAGTCCGGTATGTCCACCTGAAGGATGCCGACCGCTCAAAGCTTCAGCGGGTTCGCGATACCGAGGTATCGATGCAGGACGCCTGGAAGGGCGGGATCTTCTGCGCGCTGGGCCAGGGTGTGGTCGACTTCAAGGGCGTGCATCAGGCGCTCGGACGTCACGGCTATGCAGGCTGGATGATCGTGGAGCAGGATGTCGTGCCCGACGAGAACGGGCGGCTCAATCCCGATCCGACCGAGAGTGCCCGGCAGAGCCGCGCCTATGTCCGGGAGGCTCTGGGACTGTGAACGGCCGGTTGAGGGTGGGAGTCATCGGGTGCGGAGGCATCGCGCAGATGATGCATCTGCCGACGTTTTCGGAGCGGCCGGACCTTTTTGACGTGGCTGCGATAGCGGACATCTCGGACGCCGTCTTGAACGCGGTCGGTGACCGCTACCATGTGACCCGGCGGTCGCGGGACTTTCGCGATGTTGCGAAGGACTCGAACGTGGATGCGGTCTTCGTGCTTTCCTCGGGCCGTCACGACGAGGCCCTCGCCGCCGCGTTTGCTGCGGGGAAACACGTCTTTGTCGAGAAGCCGCTGGGCTTTGGCCGCCCCGAGACCGAGACTCTGGCCGCCGCGGCGCGCGCGGCGCGCGGCTTCACCATGGTGGGGTACCACAAAAGGTTCGACCCTGCGTATCTTGAAGCCGCCGAACTCGTCCGTGCCATGCCCGACCTGCGCTACGTCGAGGCCACGGTTCTGCATCCTGACGACGGGGCGTATCGTGAACACCACGCCGTACTACCGCACCGCGATCCGGTACGCCCGGGTCCAGATGAAGCCCGCATGAACGCGGGCGCTCGTCACGGCGCCCAGGACGAGAGCCTCAGGGCCGGCCTTGACGCGACGCTGCGGCCGGGATCGGGCAATGCGGAACGTGTGGCGGCTTTGATGCTTTGGCAGAGCCTCATTCACGACGTCAATGCGCTGCGCGGTGCGTTGGGCGAGCCCACCCGGGTGCTTTCCGCGGCCTTGTGGAACGAAGGGATGGCGCAGCACTCGCTGACCGAGTTCCCGAACCACGTTCGAGTTTCCCTGAGCTGGATTTCCCTCCCCGGGGTCAAGAACTACGAGGAGCGGCTGCGCTTCGTGTCGCCGAATCTCCGGGTCACTCTGGTGTTCCCGTCCCCCTACATCCGGCACGCTCCGACGAAGCTCGAGATCGAGCGCATGGATGGCGAGACTCTGGTGGTTGAAGAGCGGGTCGTCAGTTACGACGAGGCGTTTCGAGCCGAGGTCCATCACTTCCGCGAATCCGTGCTCTCGGGCACCGCCCCGCGACTCGGAGTTGACGAGGCCCTGGGCGACGCCCGATGGATCGAGGCCATCGGCCGCAGTTACGCCACGGCTTCTCCCCGCGAGGTCGCCGGACCGGAATAAAATGCGGGCGAGGCGTGGTCATCCGGTATTTTTTGCGCCTGGAGGCCCGGTTTCTCTGCCCGAAGAGGCATTTGAACCGCTGGCACCCCGGTTGCAAGCACGGGAACCGTGCGTGCCAACACCGCCCGCTGCTACGATGCCCCTCCAATGGCGGAGGATCTTGATCGGCTGCGCGATTCCTACGAGGAACGGGTCCGCCAGCTGAGCGAACGCGTGGCCCGGCAGGATCGTGAGCTCGCGGTGTTGTCGGAGGTGGCGGCCGAGATCCACAGCACCGAGACCGCGCAGTCCGTTTTCGACATCGCCCTCGATAAAGTGCGAGAGAAGCTGGGGGTCAGCGCGGCGTGGATCCTGGTGGGCGAAGACGGAGACCGGAAGCTCCGTTTCGCGGCCGCGCGCGGAGTATCTGAGGCCTACATGGACGAGGTCCTCCGCAATGGCCTGTCGGACTGCCTCTGCCGCGAGGTGTTCTGGACCGGTCATTCGATGCAGGTCAGGAACACCACCCAGTGTCCGCGGATGCCCGAGATTGTCGCCGACCCCGACGGATCCACGGCTCACGCCAGCGTACCTCTGCGTTTTCGCGGTGGGAGTCGCGGGGTCTTGAACGTGGCCGCCCGCGCGGGAACAACCTTCACGGACGGCGAACTCCGGTTCCTGGAAACCCTGGGTCACCAGATCGGTCTCGCCGTCGAACGCGCGCGCCGTGGGGAGGCCGAAAAGCAACGGCATGAGGAGGCGCGAACCGCCTATCGCGAGCTGCGTGCCGCCCAGGAACGAATCATCGAGAGCGAGAAGATGGCCCTGCTCGGCACCTTCGCGGCCGGCCTCGCCCACGAGATCCGGAATCCCCTGAACTCGATTGCCCTTCAGCTTTCGGTCATCGAGCGGCGGAACGCCCGGCTCGAAACCGACATGGGCATTCGTGAGCTGATCGGGATTATCCGCGAGGAAGTGAGCCGTCTCGACGCCCTGGCCGGCGATTTCCTCCAGTTCTCGCGGGCCGATCACGTTCAGCAGGGACTGGCCGAACTGGATGGTGTCGTGCAGCACGTGCTCCGTCTGCTTGAGCCGCAATCGGCCGCGAGCGGTGTGCGATTGACCTACGACCCGCACCCCGGTCTGCCTCCGTTGCCCATCGACGCGGAGAAGATGACGCAGGTCCTCATCAACCTGATTCGGAACGGGATCGAGGCCATGACCGAAGGGGGTCAGGTCACGGTGCGGGTCCGCCCTCGCGAGGACGTGGCGGTGTTGAGTGTTGAGGATACGGGCCCCGGCCTCCCAGACGGCGTTGATATCTTCCAGCTCTTCGTCACCACCAAGGTGGGTGGTACCGGACTGGGTTTGTCCATCGCGCGTCAGATCGTGGCCCAGCACGGCGGGATGATCACGGCTCGCAACAGCCCCGGGGGCGGCGCGTGCTTTGAGATCGCCTTGCCCCTCACGTCCACGGAGGCTTTGCCGTGAGTTCCAAGGCTCGTATCGTCGTGATCGACGACGAGGTCAACGCCGCCACTGCCCTGTGCACCATCCTCAAAGAGGATGGATACGACGTGGCCTGGGCCCACGACGGAACATCCGGCCTCAGCATTATCGAGCAGACCGACGCGGATCTCGTACTCACCGACCTGCGTATGCCCGGCATGGACGGGCTTGAATTGCTGAAGCAGCTCAAGAAGTCGAGACCGCAGACCATGGTCATCCTGATGACCGCTTACGGCACCGTGAAAAACGCCGTGCGCGCCATGAAGAGCGGTGCCGAGGACTATCTGTCGAAGCCCCTCGACGTGGAAGAACTTGAAGTGGTCCTCGAACGCGCCCTGGAGAAGAAGCACCTCCTCGAGGAAACCCGCCAGCTTCGTGAACGCGTGGCCGACAAGTATCGCTTCGAGAACATCCTTGGCGAGAGCAAGGACATGCTCCGCGCCTTCAAAGCGGTCCGCCAGGTGGCGCCCTCAAGCGCCTCCGTGCTGTTACTTGGTGAAAGCGGCACGGGAAAAGAGTTGTTCGCCCAGGCCCTGCATCAGAGCGGTCCCAGGCGCAGCCGACCGTTCATCAAGGTGGCGTGTGCCTCACTGCCGGAAACCTTACTCGAGAGCGAGCTGTTCGGGCATGAGAAGGGTTCCTTCACTGGAGCCATCACCACCCGCGCCGGCCGCTTTGAAGCGGCGGACGGTGGAACCCTCTTCCTGGACGAGATCGGTGACATCTCCCTCACGGTTCAGGTCAAGCTGCTTCGCTTCCTGGAAGAACGCGAGTTCGAGCGGGTGGGCGGCAACAAGACCTTCAAGGTCGACGTCCGGATTGTCTCCGCGACCCATCGCGATCTGGCCAGGAAGATCGCGGACGGAACGTTCCGCGAGGATCTCTTTTACCGGCTGAACGTGGTGGAAATCTCGATCCCACCCCTTCGGGAACGCGCCATGGATATTCCGGTCCTCGCCCAACACTTCCTATCGAAGTTCTCAGCGCAGAACGGCAAGGAAGTGAGAAGCCTGTCTGACGAGGCCATGGCCCTTCTGCTTCGCCAGCCTTGGCCGGGCAACGTCCGCCAGATGGAGAACGCCATCGAACGCGCAGTCGTTCTGGCCGAGGAGTCTGTGCTGACGCCGGTCCATTTTCCCACCCTGGTTGGCCGACTGGAGGTGGCGGAGGCCCCCGAGGCCAAGGGTGGCATTGCCATTCCAGGGAGCAGCCTCGCGGCCATAGAGCAGGAGGCGATTCTGCGTACCATCGAGTCGGTGGGCGGGTCCACCTCGCGAGCCGCGCGGATTCTCGAGATCAGCCCGCGAAAGATCCAGTACAAGCTGAAGGACTACCAGGCCGACGCCGGCACGCCGCTGACACATCACTCGCGGACCCACAAGACCGCGCCCCCCACGGCCTGACCCGCACGGGAATCGTCGTCTGACGAGTCGGCGCAAAAAGAGCTCGCCGTCGCACTATTTGCGTCTCTATCGACTTCGGGCGCGCACTTGTTTCGGTGGTCGCGAAAGTGTGTCGCCCAAGGTTACGGGAATGGAGGGGTTCCGAGCCGAGGCCGCGATGGCACGCGACTTGAATGGTGTCGGAGGCGGAGAGTCAAGAAATGCCCCAGGCCCGCCGGATTGTTGTCGATGGAAACGAAGCCGCCGCGGCGGTGGCTCACCGTCTCAGCGAAGTCATCGCCATCTACCCCATCACGCCGAGTTCGACGATGGGAGAACTGGCGGATTCCTGGTCGGCCCACGGCCGCGCCAACATCTGGGGTGCCGTGCCCCAGATCATGGAGATGCAGTCCGAAGGGGGAGCGGCGGGAGCCGTTCACGGCGCGCTCCAGGCCGGAGCCCTCGCGACCACCTTCACCGCGTCGCAGGGCCTTCTTCTCATGATCCCCAACATGTACAAGATCGCCGGGGAACTGACGCCCTTCTGTATGCATGTGGCGGCTCGGACCATCGCCACTCACGCCCTTTCCATCTTTGGTGATCACTCCGACGTCATGGCCTGCCGGGCCACCGGCTTCGCCATGCTTTGCTCGGGCTCCGTACAGGAAGCTCAGGACATGGCGGCCATCGCCCACATGGCGACGCTGCGGAGCCGCATTCCCTTCATGCACTTTTTTGACGGCTTCCGCACCTCACATGAGGTGGCCAAGATCGAGGAGCTGAGCGACGACGACCTTCGTACTCTCATCGACGAAAGCGCCATCCGGGCTCATCGCGAGCGAGCGCTGACCCCCGACCGCCCGGTCCTGCGGGGGACGGCTCAGAATCCCGACACTTTCTTCCAGGCTCGCGAAGCCTCAAACGGCTTCCACGCGGCCTGTGCGGGGCTGGTGCGCGAGGCCATGGTCCACTTCGGCGCGCTCACCGGTCGGAGCTATGACCTCTTCGAGTACGTCGGCCATCCAGAGGCCGATCGCGTCATCGTGATGATGGGTTCGGGAGCTGAGACCGCGGAAGAGACGGTTCTTGATCTGGTGGCGCGCGGCGAAAAAGTAGGCCTCGTCAAAGTGCGCCTCTTCCATCCCTTCTCCACCGATGCCTTCATCAAGACGCTTCCTCAAAGCGTGCGCTCGATCGCGGTGCTCGACCGCACCAAGGAGCCGGGGGCGGTGGGCGACCCGCTGTATCTGGAGATACTGGGCGCACTCCGCGAGGCGGAGGACGATGGTCTCTCGATGTTCGCCAAGGCGCCGCGAGTGGTCGGAGGGCGCTACGGTCTGTCGTCGAAGGAGTTCGATCCCGGGATGGTGCGGGCGGTGTTCGCCAATCTGGCGGAGGGCAAGCCGCGGAACCATTTCACGATCGGAATCATGGACGACGTCACCCATATGTCCCTGCCCTGGGACCCCGACCTCGACATCGAGCCCAAGGACGTGAAGCGGGCCATCTTCTTCGGCCTGGGCGCCGACGGAACCGTGGGCGCCAACAAGAACTCGATCAAGATCATCGGAGAAGAAACGCCCTTCTTCACGCAGGGCTACTTCGTCTACGACTCGAAGAAGTCCGGGGCCACCACGGTGTCCCACCTGCGTTTCGGACCGCGGCCCATTCAATCCGCCTATCTGATCAAGCAGGCAGACTTCGTGGCCTGCCATCAGTTCGAGTTCGTCGACAAGGTGGATGTGCTCGAACGCGCGGCCCCGGGTGGGGTTTTCCTCCTGAACTCGCCTTACGGTCCGAACGAGGTGTGGGACCGTCTGCCCCGGGAGATGCAGGAAGCCATTTTGTCGCGCAAGCTCCGCTTCTACGTGATCGACGCGTACAAGGTGGCGAAGGAAGCCGACATGGGCGGCCGGATCAATACGGTCATGCAGGTCTGCTTCTTCGCCCTGTCCGGTGTGCTTCCCCGCGAGGAGGCGATTGCGAAGATCAAGGGCGCCATCGAGAAGACCTACGGGAAGCGCGGGGATGTGGTGGTCCAGCGGAACTTCGCGGCGGTCGATCAGACCCTGGCGAATCTCCATGAAGTGCCGGAGCCCACGGTCATGACGGCCCGCCGAGGGCGACCTCCCATGGTCGCAGATGAAGCACCCGACTTCGTCAAGCGGGTGACCGCGGTGATGATGGCGGGGAAGGGCGACCTCCTTCCGGTGAGCGCCTTCCCGCCCGACGGCGCCTGGCCCGTGGCAACCGCACAGTGGGAGAAGCGCAATCTCGCGGTGGAGATACCGGTCTGGGATCAGAAGATCTGCATTCAGTGCAACCAGTGTGTTCTGGTCTGTCCGCATGCCGCCATCCGCGCGAAGGTTTATGACCCCGCAGCCCTCGCCCAGGCGCCGGCCACCTTCAAGGCGGACGATTTCCGGTCGAAGGACATGGCCGGGATGAAGTACACACTTCAGGTGGCGCCCGAGGACTGCACGGGTTGCACGCTGTGCGTCCATGTGTGCCCGGCCAAAGACAAGACGAACCCGCGGCACAAAGCGATCGACATGGCGCCGCAACGGCCGCTGCGCGACGCGGAGCGCGAGAACTACGCGTTCTTCCTCGATCTGCCCGAAGCCGATCGCACCAGGCTTGGAGCCATCGACCTCAAGAGTTCGCAGTTCCTTCAGCCGCTCTTCGAGTATTCCGGGGCTTGCGCAGGCTGCGGCGAGACTCCCTACATCAAGGTTCTCACCCAGCTCTTCGGCGACCGTGCTCTGATCGCGAACGCCACCGGCTGTTCGTCGATCTACGGCGGCAACCTGCCGACGACGCCTTACACCGTCAACAAGGAAGGCCGCGGGCCCGCCTGGGCCAACTCGCTCTTCGAGGACAACGCGGAGTTCGGTCTCGGTATGCGACTCGCGGTAGACGCTCATCGAGATCACGCCATGCAGACCCTCGCGGCCCTGCGCGGCCCCATCGGCGATCCCCTCGCGGGCGAGATCCTGGAAGCGGTGCAGGACACGGACGCGGGCATCGTGCTCCAGCGGGAACGGGTGCGTGATCTGAAGTCACGTCTCGTGGGCATCGAGAGCCCCTTGGCCCGACGCCTCGAGACCCTCGCCGACTACCTGGTGCGCAAGAGCGTGTGGCTGGTCGGCGGAGACGGCTGGGCTTACGACATCGGCTTCGGCGGTCTCGATCACGTCCTTGCGAGCAATCGGAACGTCAACATCCTGGTTCTCGACACCGAGGTCTACTCCAACACCGGAGGGCAGCAGTCGAAGGCCACCCCGCTCGGAGCGTCGGCCAAGTTCGCCGAGGCGGGCAAGGAGATACCGAAGAAAGACCTGGGTCTGCTCGCCATGAGTTACGGGCACGTCTACGTTGCCCGAATCGCCTTCGGAGCCAAGATGGCGCAGACCGTCCAGGCCCTGCAGGAGGCCGAGGCCTATCCTGGCCCCTCGCTCGTCATCGCCTACTCGCACTGCATCGCTCACGGCTATGACATGGCCTTCGGCGTCGATCAGCAGAAGCTGGCCGTGAGTTCCGGGGTCTGGCCCCTCTACCGATACGACCCGCGCCGGGTGGGCCGGGGCGAACCTCCGCTGCATCTCGACTCGGGCGCGCCCAAGACGAAGATCGCCGACTACATGCGCAACGAGGGCCGGTTCCGTGTGGTGGAGAAAGCCGACCCCGTGCGCTACCAGCGACTGTTGAAGCTGGCCGAGCGAACCATGAAGCAGAGGCTCGCCGTCTATCAGCAACTGTCCGGCATCACCGTGCCCCTGTTCGAAGGGGCGGGGCCGAGCGAGGGCGATCCGCCCGGCCCTAGCCAACCCGCCACGGAAAAGCACTGAGGAATCACCCATGAATCTCTCCGTCCGTTACCTGGGTCTCGACCTGCCGAATCCTCTGATTGCGGGGGCGTCGCCGATGTCGGACCACATCGACACCGTGCGCCGTCTGGAAGATGCGGGGGCCGCCGCCATCGTCCTGCGTTCGCTATTCGAGGAGCAGATCCTCCGCGAGCAGGTCTCGGCCTTCGAACATTCCGAGTCGCATTCGGAATCGTTCGCCGAAGCCCTGACCTACTTTCCCCAGCCGCAGACCTTCCTGTTCGGGCCCGATGAGTATCTCGAACATCTCCGGCGGGTGAAGGTGGCGGTGGACATACCGGTGATCGCTTCCCTCAACGGCGCCACCCCCGGCGGCTGGCTCAACTATCCGCCCCTGATCGAGGCCGCGGGGGCGGACGCCCTGGA
>CAZFQH010000056.1:0-5812 GCA_964520805.1 uncultured Acidobacteriota bacterium
CTCCCAGGAGATCGTCATCTGCGTCGATCGCGGCCTGCACATGAGCACGCGGGTGGGTTCCCTCTCGCGACTCGACCACGCCGTGCAAGCGGCCCTGCTCCTCGCCTACGCCTGTCATCGGATGGAGGACAACACATCGGCCGTGAGCTTCGCGGCTCAGACGCGGATCGAGGCCGCCTCGGGCCGCGGAAGCACTCAGCTCCGGCGGATGCTCCAGTTCGCGGTGGGTGCGTCTGAAACAAACGAGCCGTCCGACTATCTCGCCCTCGCCGCCCACCTGCGCGCACGCATTCGCCACCGGTCTCTCATGGTCATCCTCACCTCCCTCCCCGACGCCGACAGCGAATCTCTGCTCCGCGGTCTGAAGCTGCTCTCGCCCCAGCATCTTCCCCTGCTCATCGTGCTCCAGGATCTGCCCCTCGAAGCCGCCGCTTCCGGCGTGCCTGAATCGAAGGAGGCGCTGTTCAAGACCCTGGCCGCGCGCGATATGGTGAACCGGCGGCGGGAGATCCTGAGGGAGGCACGATCGCGCGGAGCCATGGTTGTGGAGACGACACCCTCAGACGCCGGTTTCGCCGCGATCAACGCCTATCTCGAAGTCAAACGAAGGCAGACGTTGTAAGCGACCATGCAGGCCGATCTTTTCGTCGAACGCGCCCGCTCCCGCTGGAACCGTCTCGCGGTTCTGCTGGACGAGGCCGAGAATCTGAAGGCCGGGGCCCTGGGGCGGGCGAAACTCGAAGAGACACTGCGTCTGTATCGGCAGGCCGGCAGCGACCTGGCCCAGGCGCGGGCGCTCACCAGCCGCCACGAGATCCTCGATCCGCTGAACGATCTGGTGAGCCGCGGGCATCGCGTCCTCTATTCCGCAGGCGACGTTAGGCTGCGGGAGAATCTCGGGCGATTCTTCACTCACGACCTCCCTGGTACGTTCCGAAGGAGGTGGCAGGCCATCGCGGTCTCCGCCGTCGCTATGCTGGCCGGGGCCTTCGTGGGAGCGGGTGCGGTCGTCGTCGACCGGGCGAACGCGGCCCAACTCGTGCCCCCGGCGTTCCAAACCGAAAGCCCGAAGGAACGGGTTCAACAGATCGAAGAGGGCAAGGAGCGGATCGAGACACTGGACGATGCCCTGACCTTCGGCGCCTCCCTGTATGCGCACAACATCCGCGTCTCGTTCCTCGCCTTTGGACTCGCAGCCGTCACCGGTCTTGGGGGAATCGCCATACTCTTTTTGAACGGCGTGCTGCTGGGTGCGGTCGCGGCCTCCTATTCGCTCGACGGCGTCACCACTTTCTTCGTGGCCTGGGTGGGCCCGCACGGGGCTCTCGAACTTCCAGCCATAGTCTTCGGGGGTGCGGCAGGCTTCGTGCTGGCGCGTGCTTTCTATCTTCCCGGGAATCGCACACTCGCGGCCTCCCTGCGCGAAGCCCTGCCCGATGTTTCGAGGATCCTGACCGCGGTGGTCCTGCAGCTCCTGATCGCCGGCCTCGTCGAAGGATCGTTCTCGCAGTTTTCCCGGAGCACTTTCTCGTACGGCTTCAAGATCTCGGTGGCCGCGCTCCTCTTCGTGGCACTTATCCTCTACCTCTTCCTGCCGCGCCGGGAGCCAGCGGCCCAATGAGCGAGCGGGTACTGACTCCGGACGGGTCGCTCGTCGATCTGAACCCAGCGGGGCTCGGCGCCCGTTTTCTGGCGCTCATGCTGGACACCGCGCTGGTGCTGGGCGGCATCTCCCTGGCCGGCGCCCTCACCCGGATGGTGTTACCCCTGGGGGTCGACTACGCCATCGTGGCCCTCCTCAACCTCTTCGCGGGAATGGGCTATTCGGTCTTCTGCGAGATGCGCCTCGCCGGCCAGACGATGGGAAAGAAGCTGCTCCGGCTGCGGGTGGTGGACGCTCAGGCCCGAAAGCTCACACTGTCACAGTCGGTGGTTCGCAACGTGGCGCGCACCGTCGACTTCCTGCCCGTCTTCTACGGTTTCGGGGGCCTGGTGGCCCTATCTGATCGCCTGGGCCGGCGGCTCGGCGACCTCGTGGCCGGCACGGTGGTGGTGCAGGAGAAAGGGGATATGGCCGTCCCCACATTCGAAGTGAAACCGTGGGGTGAGACATCCCTCACTCGCGCTGACGTCAGGCGACGCGCCCTCGCCCGCCTGCCCCTGGAGGAGCGCGAGTTCATCTTCACCTTGATAGAACGGGAGGCCGGTCTCACCGCGGCTGCGCGCTTCGATCTGTTTGAGGCGGCGGCGCGACAATATCGGCGGCGCCTGCAGCTGCCGGAGGTCGACGGCCTGTCGTCTGAAAACTTTATCCGGATCGTGGCTACCGCTCTTGATGACCGCTCGGCCGCCAAAAAGAAGGGACGGGGATAGGCACTTCCATTCGTCTGTTACAGTCGCTCGAATTTCCGCGGGCGGAATTGCGGGGCGCCTGGCAGCAAAGGGGGGAATTCTGATGTCCTGTGTGAATCACACGGAAGTGATGGACCACACTGGTCCATGCGAACGGTGTTCGCTGCCGTTCTGCCCCAACTGCCTGGTGGTTTTCCAAAGCAAGCAACTGTGCGGTCCGTGCAAGGGCGAAAGAATTCGTGCGATTCAATCCGGCACTCCCGAAGGCGAGCTCCGGATCGCCAGCGTGGCCCGCCGCTTCCGCGCAGTCTGGGTGGATGGGATGGTCCTTCTGATCCCGCTGTTTCTCCTGGCCTTTGCGGTCGGCGCCACCGGTCTGATGGCCCCTGGTTCACCGATGTTCGGCCTCACGAACATCGTCATCTACGTGGCGCCTATTTTCTACGAGGGCTTCTTCCTGCGTCGGACCGGCCAGACCCCGGGTAAGAAGTGGCTTGGAGTCAAGGTCGTGAACCCCGACGGCTCGGACATCTCCAGCGGACAGGCCTGGGGTCGTGCCGCGGGCAAAACCCTCGTCAACTTCTGCCTGGGTATCGGGTACCTTCCGGCCTTCTTCACCAAGGATAGAACCTGCGTGCACGACATCCTCGCGAAGACCCGCGTCGTCCGTGTTTGAAGCCCTCACTGTGGAGACCCTTCGATGAACGCCGCCGTCGCGACCGACGCGATCTGCCCCGCCTGCCTGAAGCCTGTACCCACCACCTTCGCTCCTTCGGGCGCCCGCACCTGTCCGGGCTGCCGGACGGCCTACGAAGCGGTCGTATTCCAACTGCCCGCACTGCCCGCACTTCGCGCCGCCGCCTTCACCGGCGAGGGATCCTCCCCGTGCGCAGCGCATCCAGGAAATAGCGCCGAGGTCGCCTGCGACCGGTGCGGACGTCTCATGTGCGGCCTGTGCCGCGTGAATTCGGATGGGAAGACACTGTGCACGAAGTGTTTCGAGCGCCTCGCCGCCGAGGGCGCTCTTCCGAGCACGGTCCGCCATTTCACCAGCCACCTCGCCCGGGCCCGCATGGTCACTCTGGTCTCCTGGCTGCTATACCCGTTCGCGATGTTGCTCGGACCGTATGCGTTCTATCTCTCGATCCGCGCCTGGATGGATCGACGACGCACCGGCGAGAACGAGGGCAAGGTGGCCATTCCGGTCCTGACCCTGCTTTCCCTGCTCAGTTCGGCCATGGGCTTTTTCCTCGTCTGGATGATCCTTCTGTAGGGGCTTTGCTATGGCACGGGAATATCTGGGACAGGTGAGGGAGATTGGAGGAGCCACGCGGCTCTACAAGGCCGCGGCTGCTTTCGAGATCGATGAGTTCGAAGGGACATCCGGACTAAGGCGACGGATCTTCTTCGAAGACATTTCCCTCGTCACCTATCACCGTGAAGTCGGCACGTTCTTCGTGCTGGCGGTCGGTTCTCTTTGCGCCGTCTCTCTTTTCGTGATCCTCAGCACCCTCGTGGGCGGACTACAGAGGCCGGGCACATGGAGTGTGATGGAAGCCGGGATCATGGCGACCGCAACCGCCCCCATCTTCATCCTCTTTCTGAATCGGGTGATCCGCAAGAAGGACGTCATCACCATCTTCGGGCGGCACGGACGCGCCCGGGTCGAGTTCGAATGGCGGAAGGCGAAGGCCCGGAAGGTCTTTCAGGAGATCTGCAAAGCCGCGCGCGACAGCCGTCCCGCGGTCCGAAGGCTCCGCCCCCAGACGCCTCAGGAGCCGTTGTCTTCCCTGGACCTGGGGGCCGAGGCCGAACGAGGACCCGACCCCTCCATCGCCTGAGCCAGGCGGATCCGCTCGAGGGCTCGCTGGATGAATCGTCGCTGCGGCTCGGAAGAGGGACAACTGAGCGCGCGATCGAGCCACTTCGCGGCCTTCACATGGTCTCCTCTCTGCCGCGCGAACTCCGCGGCGACCGCGTAGAGAAGCGCGTACGACTGAAGACTCGGGTCGGATAACGCAGGGGTCAGGGCTCGCTCCGCCTCCACGGCCCCGCGCACGTGCAACACCGCGACCGCCCGGTTGAGGCCCACGATCGGCGAGGGCCAACGTGCGTGCATCTCGTCGTACAGCGACAGAATTCGCACCCAGTCCGTCCGGCTCGGGTCCCCGGCCTCCGCGTGCACCGCGGCGATGCCGGCCTCGAGGTGGAAGCGGCTGATCTCCGGTCCCTGGGCCGACCGGTCGAGGTGGTGGAAGGCCCTGGCGAGGTGGGCTCGATCCCAACGCGATCGATCCTGATCTTCGAGCAGAACGAGATCGCCCAGGTCGTCGGTGCGGGCGACCAGGCGGGAGGCTCCGAAGAACATCAGGGCGGCCAGAGCGTGAGCCCGCGGCCGCGATGTGGCCGCGGTGCCCGCCAGAATCTCGGTGAGCCGGATCGCGTCACCCACCAGATGGAGGCGGACCAGATCAGCACCTGCGGTCGCATGGTGGCCCTCGTTGAAGATGAGGTACAAGACGTCCAGAACGGCATCGATCCGGGCATCCATATCGGCCTCGGACACCGGTGTGGCTCCGAGCCGCTCCATTTCGCGCTTGGCGCGGACGATGCGCTGAGCGGCGGCCGATTCGGAGATCAGCAGAGCGCGGGCCACCTCCGGGGTCGACAAGCCGCCCAGAGTGCGAAGGGAGAGGGCGACCTGACTCTCGCGCGGGAGGCCCGGATGACAAGCGAGAAGAAGGACGGCGATCTCGTCGGGGAGGTCCCGTGCGGGCTCAAGTTCCATCACTGCGGTATCGGCGGCGAGCAGATGAGCCTTGCGCGCCGCGGTGGTATCGCGCTTCAGCCGATCCAGCGCCTTGCGGTGCGCGGTGCGCAGCAGCCAGGCGCGTGGGTCGTCAGGAACTCCGCGAGTGGCCCAGTGGCGCAGGGCCTGAACGAAGGCGTCCTGCACCGCGTCCTCGGCGAGGTCGAAATGCCGCGGACCCAGGCGACGAAGAAGATACGGAACGAGGCGTCCGGCCTCGCGCCTGAAAATGTCGTCCAGGTCCACGGTCTGGCTGGAGGGCTACTCCGTAGGCTCCATCTGACGAATCTCGATGCTGCCGAACTCAAGATACGGACAGGTGCTGGCGATCGTTTGAGCGGCGCCATAGCTTTCGACCTCAAGGACGAAGAATCCGCCCAGCACTTCTTTCGCCTCCATGAACGGGCCATCCGAGACATCGAGCACACCCCCCTGACGGCGCAGGACACGCCCCTGGCCGTCGGCGAGTTTCTGCCCGCCCGTCACGTGCTTCGAGTTGTCCTCGCGCCACTTGACGTAACGCTGGACCACCGCCTGCATGTCGGAGGGGGACACATTGGCGAAGGCCTGAGTGCGGGATTTCCGTGCGCGCGGTTGCGGGGTTTCCGTGCGCGCGGTTGCGGGCGGACACCCGCGCACGCGAGGTTGCTT
>CAZFQH010000056.1:5912-13794 GCA_964520805.1 uncultured Acidobacteriota bacterium
GCTTGGTGCGTGGCGGATTCGCTTGATGTGACCCTTGAGGGGCAGGGCGGTGTGGCGCTGAAGAACACGCACGCCGCCCGGACGTCGGGCGGCTCAGGTATCGTCTAGCGTGCTGGACTCTCAAGATAAGGATCTGCCCATGAAACCCCACCTCCGTGCCATCGCCCTCGCCACCGCCTTCATGGCCTTCGGGTCGTGGGCCGCCATCGCCGACACTCTGGTCCTGCGAAGCGGCCGATCCTTCAACGGCGAACTGATCTCCGTGCGCGACGGGCGTATTGAATTCCGCACCGACCGCGGTCGGACCGAACGTCATGACGTCGAGGAAGTGGACCGGGTTGAATTCTCCGGCCGGGATCGCGATCGCGAATCCGACGACCGCGAAACCGGTTCGGGCGGACGACCGACCGGTTTGCGTGAACGCGAAGTGGATGTCGCGGGCGCCGATGCCTGGACCCGGACCAATGTCGAGCTCCGCGACGGCCAGGAACTCTGGTTCGATTCGCGCGGCGAAGTTCGGTGGGGACCCGGCCGTAAAGACGGCCCGGGCGGCGAAGGCGGATCTCCCCGCAATCCCAATCGCCCCATCCCGAGCCGCCCCGGCGCCTCGCTTATCGGCAAGATCGGCGAGTCGGGCAATCCCTTCTTCGTTGGAAACGAAAAGGGTCCCATCCGTGTCCGGGGCCGTGGAACTCTCTATCTCGGCATCAACGACGACTACCTGCAGGACAACAGCGGCGCATTCCGCGTGATCGTGTACTACTAGGCTAGGTGAACCTCACCACGGAGCAGAGGCGCGAACTCGAGCGCCTGATCGGCGCGGGCCGGAAGATCGAGGCCATCAAGAAGTTTCGGATCATCTCCAATGTTGGCCTCGCCGAGGCCAAGGCTTTCATCGACTCGCTGGAACGGGGCGCTCATGAGCCTGGCGCGCACGAGGGCTCACCTCGTCGCGACAAATGGGCACAGGAAGACGCCCTCGCCGCCCTCCGCGCGGGCGACTACATCGATGCCATCAGGCGGTACCGCGTCAAGACCGGAGTGGGTCTTAAGGAGGCAAAAGCCGCGGTCGAGGCACTAAGCGTCACGCACCAGACGGAGGGGAGGATCAACCCGAAGCTCGCAGCCGACCTGATCTCTATGGTGGCCCTGGGTCAGCGCGACGCCGCCACCACTCATCTGATGAGCCAGGTAGGCTACGATGAAAACGAAGCCAGGGCCGCGCTGAAGATCATCAGCGGAGTTCGTTTCGGCGGGGCCTCGGGCGGGGGATGTGTTCGCGTCATCATCGGTGTGATCATTCTCACGACGATCGCCGTCGTCCTCCTCAACAGCTAACGGCGAGATGGCTTCGTCGGATCTCGTTTGAAGGCCTCCTCGCCATGACGGGTAAGGTGCCTGAGAGACCGCTTTCGGGTCTTCGTTCGAAGGCCTCCTCGCCATGACGGGTAAAGGTGCCTGAGAGACCGCTTTCGGGTCTTCGTTCGAAGGCCTCCTCGCCATGACGGGTAAAAGTGCCTGAGATGTCGCTTTCACCGGGGAGTTTCTTAGAAGCCCCCAGCCTGGGCCCGCTCGGCAGGCCTTGGAATCGAGTCACTCTTCGAAGTCGTAGAGCCATCTCACCGAACGAAGGGCGGCCGGTGCTGGCGCCAGTCTAACCAGAAGATCTCGCACCCCCCGCGCCGCCCGGTTCTCTAGTTGACCAACCCGCCCGAACCGCCGCGCCTCGTTGACCACCCGCGCCGTGCGCGGCCGTCTGCGTGACCCATGATCGGTGCGGATCTCGATGCGCTCCATCGCCGCGCCGCGACTGAGGACGGCACCGTCGATGCCACCGATGCGCAAGGCCCGGATCGCGTTCGGTTGCAGGACGATGCAGAGCTCCCACCGGGGCGAACCGGGGAGCGCGTTCAATGACCAGGAAGTCCCGAAGGCGACGGTGCAGCAGGGCGGCGAGCGTGAGCCCCCCAATCCCACCGCCTGCGATCAGCAGAGGCAGGTTCATCTGAAGACTTACTGCCGAACCTGCCCGGCGATCTCGCCCATGAATATCCGGAGATCGTCCGGGAGCACTCGCGCCGCGCGGAAGATGGAGGGCGCGTCGAGCTGCTCGAAAGCGTGCACGAAGGCGTCGCGGAACTCCGCGGCCTTTTCGAGGCGGTCGGCCAGCGGGTCGGTGATGTGGCCCGCATGTTCGAGGCGGGCTACCGCATCCTCGTAGCTGGCCGGGGCCTGCAGGCCGAAGTGAATGCAGGCGAAGATCGCGAAATCCAGCACGACCTGAATGCCCAAGAGGAGGTGCAGGGAAACCACATCCGCAGCATCCGTCCCCGGCTTGAACTCGGCCGAATCCTGGGGAAGTGCCGCCTGAATCCGCCGGAGATGGTTCTCCAGAACCTGCGTTCGATCGGCGACAAACTCAGGGTCGATGGCGCTCATCGCGACGAAGCCCGGCCGGCCGATGCGTCGAGCCGGTCATAGGCGGCATTCAGGACCGGCTCCAGTTCGCACCAGTTGTGGATCGCCCGCTCGCGGAACTCCGCGAAGCCATTGGGCGTTCGTTCAAAGATGAGGGCGCCTTCGCGGGCGGCCCGGAAGGCTGTGGTGGCGGCACGCGCGAGACTCGCGATCGCCACTTTTTCAAGATCGAGCACCGAAGCCGCGAGTTCCTGGAACGTGGGCACATCAAAACCCGGGTCGGCCAGATAACCAAGCTCGATATCCGCAGCGCCGCCGGCGTCGCCACGGGACGAGGACCCGAGAAACACGAGCAGGTGCAAGGTGGGCTCAGCCGCCGCGTAGACTGCAAGAGACCGGCGGACATCACCCGTGGCCGTCCTTATTCCGCCCGTTCGTCTGTCGCTCACGCGGTCATCGTCTCACCGCTGATGCCCCGTGGCAAGAGGCCTGCTAGCAGCCTGAGCAGCAGAAGGGGCTCCTGTCCAACGAGCGGCGGCCCGTGTGCAGGGTCGGCATGGGCTACGCCTGGAACATCGTCTTCACGACGAACCAGACGTTCGCGGGACGCTCGGCTAGGCGGCGCATGTACCAGGGGAACCAATACTCGCCATAGCTCACCAGCACGTACACGGTGTGGCCGGCCGCGATGAGGCGCTTCTGCTCTTCGTTGCGGATGCCGTAGAGCATGTGGAACTCGTATTGCGACTTCGACAGGTGGGCGGCCGAAGCAGTGATGCGGGCGTGTAACACGGAATCATGAGTCCCGTACACGGCGCGCGCTCCGGCTTCCACGCCATCTTTCTTCATCAGACGTTCGGCCAGCTTGAAGAAGTTCTCGTCGACGTCGCTCTTCGCGGGAAACGCGATGTTCGCGGGCTCGAGGTAAGCGCCTTTCACCAGCCGGATGATCGGCTTCAGAGGAAGCAGCGACTCCATGTCGGCCATTGTCCGGTACAAGTAGGTTTGCAGCGCAATTCCCACGTTTGGGAACTTCGCCTTGGCCCGGCGGTAGATATCGAGGGTGACGTCCGTGTACTTGGACCCCTCCATATCGATCCACAGGACGTTGTTCGACTTCTGGGCCACCGCGCAGAGGTCGTCAAGATGCGAGTTGCACAGGTCCACGCCGCCGGGAAGATCCAGGCCCAGCTGGGTGGGCTTGATGGAGATCTCCATCGGGCCCTTCTCCTTGGAAATCGCGGAGAAGACGCCCATGTAGTGGTCGGCCACTTCCTGGGCCGCGTCTTTGTCGAGAACGTTTTCACCGAGGCGGGTGAAGATGACGCCCGCTCCCATTCCGTTGAGACGGGTCGCTTCGCGATGGGCGTCGGCGAAGGTCTCGCCGGGCATGAACTTCCTCACCGCGGCCTTGGCGAACTTGTACTTGGGGAACGACTCGCGGAGGGTCTGGTTTTCAGACGCCCACAACAACGCGGAACGTATCATGACGGTTTGACTCCTGGATTTATTCCTTTGAAGCGCCCTGGGCAGCCACCGCAGAAGCGCGCGCCGCCACCGCTTCCGCGTCACCGAGGTACCGCCGGCCCTTGGAACGCAGGTCGTGCTCGAGATCGTAGACGAGGGGAACGCCCGTGGGGATGTTGAATTCGAGGATTTCCTGCTCGCTCAGTCCATCCAGATGCATGACCAGGCCGCGCAGCGAATTGCCGTGGGCGGCCACCACCAGCCGTTGTCCCGCCCGGATCGCGGGAGCAATCTGATCCTCCCAGGCCGGCATCATGCGGGCAATGGTGTCCTTCAACGACTCGCCGACCGGAAGCTGCTCTGGGGTCAGCGAGGCGTAGCGGCGATCGTGGCGGGCCGAGCGCTCGTCGCCCGGGTCCATTGGAGGCGGAGGGGTGGCGAAGCTGCGACGCCAGATCTTGACCTGATCTTCGCCGAACTTTTTCGCCGTCTCTTCCTTGTTGAGGCCCTGGAGGGCGCCATAGTGGCGCTCGTTGAGCCGCCAGGTCTTCTCCACGGGGACCCAAGCGAGGTCCATCTCGTCCAGAACCACGTTCAGCGTCCGGATCGCCCGCTTCAGAACCGAAGTGATCGCGAGGTCGAAGACGAAGCCTTCCTCGCGCAGGAGCCTTCCCGCCTCGTGCGCCTCCTTTTCACCCTTCGCCGACAAATCAACGTCGGTCCAGCCGGTGAACCGATTTTGCAGGTTCCAGTCGCTCTCTCCGTGGCGCAGAAGGACGAGTTGCATGGCCCAAGGTTACCAAGAACCGGGCCGGCCTCAGCCGGCGAGCGGCTCGAAATGGGCCGTGAAATGCCGCAACGCGGCCGGGGCTTTCGTGATGCGGAACCCGCGGAGCGAGTCCTTGAGGCCGGCCACACCAATCACCGCTTCGGCCACGTAGTCGATGTGCGACTGGGTGTACACGCGGCGCGGAATGGCGAGGCGGACCAGATCCATCGCCCCGACCTTCTCCGACCCATCCGGCTGCTGGCCGAACATGACGGTGCCGATCTCCACTCCGCGGATTCCGGCCTCGACATAAAGCGCGTTCGCGAGAGCGATGCCCGGGTACTGAAGGGGCGGAATGTGAGGCAGCAGGGCCCGGGCGTCCACATAGACCGCATGTCCGCCCGCGGGCTGAATCACCGGCACTCCCGCCGCCACCATTCGCTCGTGCAGGTATTCGGTCGAACGGATTCGGTAGCGAAGATAGGGCTCTTCGACCACCTCTTCAAGACCGCGCGCGACCGCTTCGAGATCGTAGCCCGCGAGTCCTCCGTAGGTCGGAAAGCCTTCGGTCAGGATCAGCAGGTTGCGGCAGCGTTCGGCCCACGACTCGTCATTCATGGCCAGGAAGCCGCCGATGTTGGCGAGACCGTCCTTCTTGGCCGACATGGTGCAGCCGTCCGCCAGCGAGAACATCTCCTGAGCGATGGCCAATGGCGACCGGTCGCGCTGTCCCGCCTCGCGGATCTTGATGAAGTACGAGTTCTCCGCGAACCGGCAGGCGTCGAGGAAAAAGGGCTTCTTGTAGCGGTCGCACAGCTTCCGCACGCCGCGCAGATTCTCGAGAGACACCGGCTGGCCGCCACCGGTGTTGTTGGTCACCGTAACCATCACCAGCGGCACGCGGGCCCCGTCCTGGTCGAGGGTCGCCTCCAGGGCGTTGAGATCGATGTTGCCCTTGAACGGATGAACCAGAGCCGGGATCCGCCCCTCGGCGATCACCAGGTCCCGCGCTTCCGCTTTCTCGACTTCGATGTTGGCGCGGGTGGTGTCGAAATGGTTGTTGTTCGGCACCACGTCGCCGGCTTTGAGCGTGGTGTGAAACAGGATCCGCTCGGCCGCCCGCCCCTGATGGGTGGGAATGATGTGCTTGAAGCCGGTCAGATTCTGGACCACGTCGCGGAAGCGGTAGTAGGAGCGCGAACCCGCGTACGACTCGTCCCCTTGCATGATGGCACCCCACTGGGCCGCCGACATCGCTCCGGTTCCGGAATCCGTGAGCAGGTCGATCAGGACATCGTCCGCGTGGAGCCGGAAGACGTTGTAGCCGGCCTCGTGAAGTGCGAGAGCGCGCTCTTCGCGGGTGTTGAACTTCCGGGACTCCACCGACTTGATCCGAAAGGGCTCGATGATCGTCTTAAAATGCACGTCCGGGCACCTCCGCGCCCCTTAGGAGTATAGGCCCCGCGGTTCCTCTACCTGTCTTCGCGGGCCGGCTTCTGAAGCCTCACCGCGCGGCGGATCAGGTCGGACAGTTCCGTCGTTCCGGACAACTCGGGCAGAGCGTCCGCGAGGGGCTGCAGGGCCGCGAGGGACTCTTCCCTCACCCAGTAGCTCCCGCGCAGGTGCTCGGCGAACCGGGCCGCCACGTAGGCGGTTCGAAAAGCGGGCGAGGCGTCGGTGAAGCTGCGAACCACCGCTTCGTCCGCGATCTCGCGCGCGACCTCGCGCGCGAACTCGACACCCTCGCTCCCTGGATCGGACTTGTAGCGCAGCCGCGCGGTTCCGATCTTCAGGGAGCCGGTTCCTCCCTTGAGCTTTACCTCGAAGAGCGCGGTGACACTGTGGCCGGAGTTGATCTCACCGGCATCCACCGCGTCGTTGCGGAAATCGCGATCCTTGACGTCGCGCTTTTCATAGCCGAGCAGCCGGTACCGTTCCACCCGCGCCGGGTTGAATTCCACCTGGGCCTTTGCGTCGCGCGCCACCACTTCAAGCACGGACGACAGCCTCCGCAGGAAAAAGGCGCGCGCTTCGCCGAGGTCGTCGATGTAGGCGTACTGCCCGTTGCCTTCATCGGCGAGGCGCTGGAGGAGGGCGTCGTTGTAGTTCCCCATCCCAAAGCCAAGAGCCATCATAAAGACCCCGCGCCTCGCCTCGCCGCGGATGCGGGCGAGCAGAGCGCTCGCCTCGGTTTCCCCGGTATTGGCGACACCATCCGTGCAAAGAACCACGCGGTTGCTGGCACCGCGAACGTACGATTCCATCGCCATCTCGTAGCCGAGCGACAGGCCTTCCTCAAGATTCGTCGCGCCCTCGGGCTGGAGGTGCTCGATCACGGACAGAATCCGCTCGCGCTGACTCGCCTGAGTGGGGGCGAGCAGGCGCCTTCCGGTCGTCCCGTAGACCACGATGCCGATGGTGTCGCGTTCGTCCAGCTTCTCCACGAGCATGGCGAGGCTTCGCTTGACCAGGCCCAGACGGTTCTCCTGCGCCATCGAGCCCGAGACATCGATCACAAAAGTGAGGTGCGAAGGCTTCCGCTCGCGAGGATCCACCTCGCGCGCCTTCATGGCCACGCGGATGATGTGGTAGCCGGGGTGCAGCGGATTGGGGGCCCCATCGACGCGCACCGCGAAGGCGGAGTCGGAATCGGTCTCCCGGCCGGTGGCCGCGACCACGTTATTCGGAAAGGCGTTCACGAACTCTTCGACGCGCACCGCCGCTGCGGGAGGAAGCGTGCCGCGATTGAGGTAGTTGCGGGTGAGGGTGTACGACGCGGTGTCGACATCGAGGCCAAACGTGGCAAGCGGATCCTCCTCCGTGACGACGAAGGGATTGGTGCCCTTGGATTCGAAAAACATATCGCGGGGGGCGCGAGCCGGCGCACCCGATGCCGACTGATCGGCGGCCGCGCTACCGGTCAGTTCATTGAGCCTGCGTCGCTTCGCGGCCCGGGCCTCGGCTTCGAGCATTTCAAGGCGTATCCCGTCGGCAGAGGGCGACAGGGCCGGCGGGGGTGGCTCCGCAAGGTCCCGGCGCAAGGCTTCGATCTCCGTCTTTGTATCTGCGGTCACGGGAGCGGAAGGGGCTGCTCCGCCCACGCCCCCCACGGCGGCGGCGGCCGCAGCAGGGGCCGCTGCGGGAGGTCTGGTCCGATCCTTCTTCTCCGGATCGGCTTCATTCGACTCCTTCGCCTGGTCGAGCGCTTTCTCGCGATCGGCCGCCACC
>CAZFQH010000057.1:0-13708 GCA_964520805.1 uncultured Acidobacteriota bacterium
ATCGCCTCTTTTTGCTTCTTTCTCTCCGGCGCCGCAGCACTCGTTTATCAGGTCGCCTGGCAGCGGCTCCTCACGCTGACGACCGGCGTATCAGTCCATTCGATCGCTGCGATCACCGCCGCTTTCATGGCGGGCATCGGCATCGGATCTCACCTCGGCGGACTATGGTCGGAGCGCCTGTCGCCGCGCCGCGCCGCCAGGGCCTTTGCGGGGGTTGAGCTGGGAATCGCCGCGTTCGCGAGCATCAGTGTTTGGATCTACTATCACGGCCTCTACGAGAGGATGCCGTGGCTCTACGGGCACGGCACGGTCGCGACCTTCCTGGCGCACTTCCTCTCACTGCTTTTGCCGACAACCCTCATGGGGATGTCGCTTCCGCTCCTCGTGCGTCGACTCGTCCTTTCTGCCGAGCAGGCCCCGAGGACCATCGGCTACCTCTACGCGGTGAACGCGCTGGGCGCCGCCGCCGGAGCTTTTGCTACCCCTTGGTTGCTGGTGCGCTACCTCGGCGTCGATGGCGCGGTGCTCTGCGGCGCCGCACTCAGCGCCGCCGCGGGCTTGGGCACATTGCTTCTCTCCGATAGAACCGAGGTGCCGGCCGCTTCAACGCAGGCGCCGACGAGCCCTCTTCGGCCCGAGACAGAGGGGGCGCAACCGCTCGGCCTGTGGATCGCGCTTTACGCTCTTTCCGGCTACATCTCTTTGTCGCTCGAGATTGTCTGGTTCCGGATCCTCGACGTGATGGCGAAAGGCGGCGCCTTCACTTTCGGGACCTTGCTAGGCATGTACCTGCTCGGCCTGGCAACGGGAACGTTCTCGGCAACGTCTTATGCCTCTCGCCTCCAGAGGCCGCTGCGGGCATTTCTTCTGTGTCAGGGTCTGATGCTTGCGTTCACCCTTCTCGCTCACACCCTGCTCGTTCATCTTCCTGCTTCAGGCGGGGTGCTCGCGCGAATGGTGGAGTACGGCGCCTCGCCGACCAAGTTCTTCAACATGGAGACGATTTCGCTAAGCGACTTCACCTACATGTACATACTCATGCCGCTGTTTCTTTTCGGACCCGCCACATTCTGCATGGGGTTCGGCTTTCCGGTCCTCCACCGCGCCATCCAGGGCGACCCGATGTCCTCAGGCCGGAGGGTCGGCCTGCTTCAGGCGGCCAACATCGCCGGCTGTACTTTGGGCAGTCTCGTCACCGGCCTTTTCATGCTCGACGCTTTGGGCAGTGCCGGAGTCTTCAGATTTCTTGGCTTCCTCGGATTCGGCATCGTCGCGATGGGGGCTTACAGGCTCAGAGCCCGGTCGTTGTGGGCCGTCCTGGCCGCGATCGGGATCCTGATCGCCGTTTTCCCGGATAACAAGACGCTCTGGCTCAGATTGCATGGCGAGCCCGATGCGGCCGCTTCTATCTTCGAAGAGGATGCGGCGAGCGTCACCGCGTTCACGCCGAGATTGAAGGAAGGAGGTTATTACCTATGGGTGAATGGCCGATCCATCAGCTGGATCCCGTTCGGTTCCATTCACACGGTCCTGGGCGCGGTCCCCGCATTGATCCACCCGAGCCCGAAAGACGTGGCGATTGTCGGCCTGGGATCGGGCGATACTGCCTGGGCGATGGGCACACGCGAGGAAACCGAGAACATCACCGTGTTCGAAATCGCGACATCACAACCAAGGCTGCTGGAGCGCATGCGCCATGCTCCGGGAATGGAACGACTCGACCAGTTTCTCGCCGACAAACGAGTTCGCGTGGTCAAGGACGATGGGCGACGACGGCTTGGCCGGGATGGTGTGAAGTACGACATCATCGAGGCGGACGCTCTGTACCCGGACAGCGGGCTCGCCGGGAATCTGTATTCTGTGGAGTTTTTTGAACTCGCCGCGCGCGCCCTCAAGCCCGGTGGAATAATGTGTACGTGGGTACCGAGGTCGCGGGTTCAAGCGTCCGCCCAGCGGGCCTTCCGGTACGCAATCCAAACGGGAAAAATGCTGGTCCTGAGCAACTCCCCGCTGCCCCTCGATCCTGAGTCCTGGAAGGCCCGGCTACATTCGGAACACGTCACGAGGTATCTCGGAGATGCCCAGATCAGCCCGATTCGCACCGCTCTTGAAGGCGCCAGTCAGGCTGAACCGCTCGATCCCGCGCACGAATTCAACGAAGACCTGCAGCCCAGGGATGAGTTCGTTCGGCCGCGCAGGCGCTCCCGGTGAACCTGAGAAACTTGTTGATGCGCCGACGTGTCGTCTCAGGGGACTCCCGGGACGATCAACCCCTCCCTGGCGTAGTAGGCCTTGATGCTCGGGTTTTCACGAAACTGCTGACGGATCCGTTCATCCGCACCCAGTGGAAGCACCTGCAATTCGAACCCTTCGCAGTGCTCGACCGCCACGGGCGCGCCCAGGACGGATAGGGCGGATGTTGAAACACCGGCGCCCTCAGGCCTTCGGGTGCCAAGAATCGTAAACGTGTAGCGGGGCCGGTCGTGCCGCTTTGCCCCCACACCACCGAGGAACCACTCGACATTCGTGAAATCCACAAACGGGTCGAGCCTTGGAGTGACGGCCACGACCCTCAGCCCAGATTTCGAGAGAGCCGTCACGTATTTCGCGAGCCAGTAGTCGGCCACACCATATTGAAGCCGGTGCTTCTGCGCTACCGAGTCGAGACACTCGACAAGTGGCGGGTAGTACGCCGTTGCCGGCGGAATCGTCGCAGGTAGAGGCCTGAGTCCGAGGACAACCACAACGGAAAGAACGGTCGCCAAAAGCGGCATGCCCCACCGGCCCACCGCGCTCGCGGCAACGCCCACCACCGTGACGAGTCCTGAAAGTTGAGGAGCGAGGAAATATCGCGTGTATCCCTCTTCCCGAAATGGCGCCGCGGTTGCCGCGACGGCTATAAGAGTCGAGAACAAGAGCGCCATCACGAAGACTCCCGCGACTCGACGGCCGAGATCGGCGGAACGCCACGCCACCCCAGCGGCTATGAGAAACCCCGCGAGCGTCACGATCGCGGTCAGGGTATGCTCGGGTGACGATTTGAAGGCTTGGTCGGAGATTCGGTTGAGCGCGTCCCACGTCCCGCTGATCGTTATCTGCAGCTTGGATCCGACGGTGATTACGGGCGTAACCACCCAGAAGATCGCGAGGCCGATGATCCCGCCTCCGGCAACACCCTTCACCGCCCGACGTGCAGGCTCCCGCCTTCCCACGAATACCGGAATCGTCGCCGCCACCAGTGCGGGTGCGACAAACCAGACGAGGAACAACATATCGGAAGCAGTGCCCAGGACCACGACGAGGGCCAGGACCAGGGAGGGCCGTACGGAACGTGAAGCACCACGCGTGACGTCCAGCAGCAGGCCGAGACTCAGGATCGTCAGGATCTGGGTATAACCGTGACGGTTGCTCCACACGAACGCGATCCAGTCGCTCCCATATCCGGCCGGGATCGCCCAAAGAACGAGGGCCGCCACCAACGGGCCGAGAGAAGAAGCGTCCGGCCAGACGCGGCGCAGCGTGAAGCGCAGGGCGAGTGCCAGCAGCACAGGCTGGGTCATCGCCTCATACACATGCCCGGCGGTCAGCGTGTCGGCCAGGCTCCTGAGGATGAGTGCAACCGCCATCTGAACGTATTCGGGGGCGTGGGAGATGTTCCAGCCGCCGAATCGAAAACCATCCTCGAACAGATCACGATAAATGAGGCCGTACTGGACGGTGTCAGACGAGAAGAAGAACCAAAGATCCTGGCCAGGACCGGCAAGAGTCTCCGAAATGTAGACGTAGACGCCTCGAAGCGCCACGCACAGAAGGAGCCAAGCCCATACCTCCAACGCAGGGCTCGTTCCCATCTGAAGGCGCCAAGCGGAGCGCATCGATCAGGTCGTCGCCTGAGGCGCTTGAATCTGGCGCATCAGTGCCCTGGCATCTGCGGCGCCCACGACCAGCATGGCTGCCACAACGACCGCGGGCGCATTTCCCATAACTCCCGGCTTCTTGGACCTCTTCTGACTCATGAACCAGCCATTATGCCCCACCGCCGCGCCTCCTCTCGCCTGCGTGCGGGAGACCCGAAGCTTGCCGATCTGCTCTCAGCCGCCGAGTGGTGACCCGGTGCTGAATTCGTGGCCGATCACATTTGGGACGGCATACACCGGATCACGTCTGCTATCCGCAAAACGGTCCTCGGAGTCCGCTCCCGCTGACCAAGGACTCTCCCCGCGAAAAAGCAGCCGGCCGGAGGTTGCCCAATCCGCCTGCGATCAGGCCCCTTGAGCTTGATCGTGATCCCCGGCCGCTCCGATCTGCGGCAGCAAGCCGAACATCTCTGCCACGGTTTGATTCTGAGGACCGCTCTTCCACAAGAAACCGTCGAGCAGGTAATGAGTGGCCTGAGGGAGCGCCAGCAGGGGCACGATCAGGGACAGGGTCTCGGCGCTCAGCCTGAAGGAGGGGCCCGGGAAAAGCATGGGCTGCTCATGCCAGACGAGACGGTCCCACCCCCACTCTTCAATCCAGGCCAGAAGGACAACGATGCCCAGGAACACCGGGATACCGGCCACGGAAAAGGGATGGCGCACAGGTGGGCTGGCGCGTTGGGCGCGATGACGGCCGTAGGCCCAGGCCAGGGCGAGGTAAGGGATGCCATGGATGAAGATGTTGGTGACCGTGAAGGCGTAGTCGGAGTTGAGAACGACGAGGCCGATTCCCCACACCAGCCACGTGCTGACCATGACAAGGTTTTTCCCGGCACTCACCGGCGCCCCGGTCACCCAGCGCCACCCCTCCTTCGCGAGGTAAGCGACTCTGATGGCGACGTAAACGGGGAACCCGGATGTCGCAACCAGAACCGGGGTGCCTCGGACAAAGTCTCCTTCGATGAGCCAGGAGAAGGATCTCGGCAGATGCGCGTGCCAGTAGATCACCGGCCAGATCGTCCCCGCGTAGACCGCCATGCCGTCGAGCGACCGCTCCCAGGCCGCGGCGTGGCTGCACTTGCGCGCGTAAAGAGCCACAAAACCCCGTTGCTGCCGAATGAAGTGAAACACCGCCACGTACGCAAGCACGGTCCAGAACATGGTCGCCGAGATCGTGTGACAGATCACCAGCGTGACGTAGGCGGCGATGGGGATGACCACGAGTTGGGTGGACCATGCCGCGCGCTCGTCCGGGTCGAACAACACACGCCAGCCCGTAGACCACACGTGGGCCACGTCGACTCCGAGGACGTCGACCACCCACACCCAGCCGGGAGCCTCGCCCTCCAGTATCCCAAGGCGCGCCCCCAGGATGAGAAGGCTCAGCGACAGCAGGAGCGAGCCCCCAAATACGCTGAGGTCGAACGCCCTTGAGAAAAGCCAGGGGCCGGACCGCCGGTCTATGGACAAGGCCACCGCGCTCATGATCGCCGCGATGGAGGCCACCATGGGCGAGAGCCGTGCCCCAGATCACGCATCGATTTTTCCGCGGCGCGGATGCCCCAATCCTGCGCTTCTTCGAAAAGCGCCAGGCCGGAGAGGTCGGTGTGAGCGAAGTGAAGCCGCCCCACCGACTGAGAGGCCGCCTTGAGGGCGTCGCTCCATAAAAACCCCGGGCGCGGGCGAATCATGGCATGGCCCCACCGCATCACGTCGATTCGGTCGACGCACTCCTCTATGTCCGGATGTGCCCGGCGAAGGTCGGAAAGGATCTCGTCGACCCAGTGGGCCCAGGGCCGAGCCAGCATGGCTTCGCGGGTTTCTCGAGGATCATCCGAGACGTAGGGTCGGTAGTAGGTGAAAGTGGTCGCCCCCAGGTCCTGGCCCGATTGGTGCGTGGAAACGATGTAACCGAGGCTCGGCGAGGCGAAGATGACGTTGTCCCACGAAAGGGGGAAACCCCGTTCGGCGGGCCTTTTACGAAGGGTGAGGTTCGCGACCATCCATGCGCTGTAGGTGAAGGCGCCCGCGACGTGGAAACCGCGATCAGCGGTTCGGACCACTCGCTCGGCAAATGAACGCGGCAGCGCGCAGATGGCGGTGCGGGCACGAATGGCGAAGGGTCTTTGGGCGATGTCGAAACCGCGGATCAGCACATCATCCTTCCCCGGGTGAATCTCTGTGACCATCCTTTCGCTTCGGACGCGCCCGGCCGCGCGACGAGCCATCACGTCCACCAGGCGGCCGTTTCCTTCCGGCCAGGTCAGAAGCTCGGCCGCTTCGTCGTCCTCCGGCCGAAAACGCGACACGAAATAGTGCAATCCGGCCCACGCCGAGGTCTGGCTCAGATCCGCTCCGAAGTCATCACGGCAGGCGTATTCGATCCACCAGCGAAAACGGGCCGCGTGATACCCGGACTGGTCGAGCCAATCCTTCATGCTCAACGCATCCAGTCGTAAGAGTTCAGAATCGGTGGACGAACGACGCCTGGGAATGGCGAAGGACCGCAGGCCTCGCGAGTCGCGGCGGGCCGACATGGCTCTTACCTGGTTCTGAAAGCGGTCCAACTGCAAGCGGTCGTCCTCCGTCGAGCCGACCGTTGGAAAGAGGCCCTCATACCAGCGGTCGTGGATGAAGATCCGTTCCTGCGGATCGCGGCACAGGACTTCCTCGGCGAATTCCGTCGAGCCCTTGGCACGGCCTTTGACCGCGCCGGCCTCCGCCAGAATGGCCAGGAGGGGTTCGTTCTCTTCGTCGGGCACGGGAACATAGTGGGCTCCCCACGGCGCCTTCATCGGCGTCGACTGGGCCGCGGAGGTGCCGCCCATCGATGACTCCAGGCATCCTCGTTTCGCACTTCTACCAGAGGCGAAGCGAGCGACCCCTGGTTGAGGGCTTTCATCTCCGGATTCTCTCGAGCGGGCCGCGTCATCTCCGGATCGATGTCCACCAGCAGGACCCGGCTCACCAGCGGATGACGGAGCACTTCGCGCACCGCCAGGCCGTCGCCGCCGCCCAGGACCAGAACACGCCTTGCCAGGGGGTTCAGTGCGAACGCGGGGTGGACCAGCGTTTCGTGATACCGGTACTCATCCGCGGACGAAAACTGCAAGTGGCTGTTGAGGAATAGCTGGAAGCCGCCGGGCGGGGTACGAGTGATAACGATGCGCTGGTAAGGAGTGGTCCGCGCGAGGATGACGGGGTGCGGGTACATCGCTTCCTCCGACAGGGTGGTGAGTCTCTCGCCGTAGGCGAACGCCACCAGCAGGCAGAGCAGAACCACCACCGCACGAACGCGGAGGGCGCGGACATTGCCGACCTGGCCAGCGAAAATCCAGGTCGACCACAACCCAACCGCGGCATTGGCGATCCCGAAGAGAAGCGAAGCGCGCACCAGGCCGAGGTGGGGGAGCGCAACCATGGGAAAGAGGATCGACGCCGCCAACGAACCGAGGTAGTCGAAGGTCAGGACCTCGGCCACCAGATCCTTGAACCCGACGCTCTCCTTCAACAGCCGGAGCGCCAGCGGGATCTCGAGACCGACCAGGCACCCGGTGATCAGCACGAGGCCGTAGAGCGTTGGCCTGAACCAGCGCTCGGCCTGACCGAAGACCACCATCAGCAGGAGAGCCGAGAGGCCCCCGATGAGTGCCACCGCAAGCTCGGTCTCGACAAAGCGGCGCGCGAGGCCCCGCTCGATGTACTTCGAGAGGTACGCCCCGAGGCCCATGGCCGTCAGGTAAGCCCCGATCACGGTCGAAAACTGGGTGACGGTGTCGCCGAGAACGTAGCTTGCGACCGTGCTGGCCACGAGCTCATAACCAAGCCCGCAGCTCGCGACGACGAAAACCGTCAGGTAGACGAGCGAGGGCTGGTTCAGCGAATCGCCGCCGAGATGATGATCGAGATGCCGATCACGAAGGAGCCCAGGATGATGCCGAGTCCTACATTCTGGTCTTCCGTGATCTCCTTTCGGATCGAGAACGGAAGCACGTGCTCGGTCACCCAGAAGGCCAGCAGCAGCACCGCGGTTCCTATGGCCGAGTACAGCAGCGAATCCACCACCGGGCGCACGTGTTCAACAATCCATTGTTCCATTCACTTTCCTCCTCGATAACTGTTTAGACCCTGGACACCGCGGGGCCCGCGCGACATGGTGTTTCCCCACTCCCATCCGCTGAGCGATGCCACTCCGTAGAACAGCGCCGCCAAAACGCCGAATATCAAGTAACCGGGATTCTTTTTCATTGGCTAGCTACTAGCTCCCTGCATGATCACTCTCGGACCAGCGCGCTGTCTCAAAGCTCCAGCTTCGCGACGTAACCCAGGCCGGCCACAAAAAGATCAGCACCAGGGCCATCAGAAGGTAGGAGCCGCGGGGCACTCCGCGCCGAACCTCGATCTGATAGTCCGTGAGCTTGTGCTGGCTGACCCCGACCACGCCCCACTGGGGGGCCAGGCGGAGCGTGTACTCCCCTGGGGCCACCTGGCCCAAAAAGGCGGAGGCCGAGCCGCTGCCCTCGGTCCAGTGAGTCCCCTCACCGTCTCATCCTTGGTGCTCGCCAGCGTCCCGTCCACAAAGAGCCACGAATTGTCGAGCGGAGCGTAGAGCGATACCCGCACGTTTCCTGAACCATTCAAGGTGAACGGCTGGCTGATGAACACGGTCTCTGGCGACCCGCTCGCGGCGGTGGGAGGAATCCTTACGGTGGTCTGGTAAATGGTTCTCGACCGCATGCTGAGACCAACGAAGATCACGATGACGACCGCAGAGAGCGCGAGGAAACGCGCCCAGAGAGACCCGACGCGGCCCTGGTATGGATTGGGCTGGGCCGCGTGAACACCTTCTTGCCGAGGGAGGGAAGGCGCCGCCACCCCAAACGCGGCCGCCACCTCGGAGCGCTCGAGGTACCGACCCAGAGAAACCGTGAACTCGGTCTCCGTCGATTCCTCGGAGAGGATCAACGGAGGCGCAATGTAGTCATGAGCCCGGGTGGTCTCGCCACGGATCACGGCCCACGGGAACTCTCCAACCAGACTATCGACCGAAGCCTCGCTCGATACGAAGTGGCGGAACGACTGACCGGCGAACCGCCGCTTGGCCTCCATAACGACATCCCCAGCGTGCGCGTTATCGACCACCGTCCAATGGCCCCGATCCTCAACGAGCCAGCGGAAGCCGCGTGCCGGCTCGTGCAGCAGATACTCCCTCCACCGGTATCGGGAGCCCTCTGAAAGTGCGCTCGAACGTTCCATCGCGCCCAGGACCACCCAGGTGACCTCGTCAAGCCGGGCCTTCGCACCCAGCTTAAACGCAGGCTCGAAGCTCAGCCGGTTCTGTTGGTCAGCGGCTTCGATCGCCTGGAGCGAGCCCTCGACCGCGAGCAGCGTTCCACAGTATGGGCACGCCACTCGCTTCGAGAGGTCGGGAAGGCGCAGGGTGAGCGCCCCCCCGCATTCGGGGCACTGAAGGGCCTTGGCCGCGCCGCTTGCAGAGCCTGCCCGGCTCGCGAGATGGCTCAGGCCAAGCTGCTCAAGCGTGGCCGCTCGGCCCAGAAACATCGCGCGGGCGGTTTCCCCATCACCGAAATCGATCGTGCCGAATGCGCCCTTGGGACCCGGAAAGATCGACGTAGTTCCAGGTTTCATCAGGACGAACATCCTGAGGCAACTCTCCCTCGAGCGTCTTCACCCTGGCCGTGCCGGTTTCGGTGATGATCATTGGGATACGACCGGCAAGGGGGTGGCCGGGACGGCACTCGCTGAAACCGGGCAGGTCCCCCACGTCCGCATCCAGCAGGAGGTGACGCCGACCCAGCGATTCGGCAATCCAGCCAAGCCGCCCGTCGGAGAAGGCGACCCTCCACTCGTCCCAGAGCCCCGCTGGATGTTCGACCTGGACTCGGCCCACGATCTGGAACGAGTCCCCCTGATAGCTCCCGGTTTCGCCCAGGAGGAGCAGCGAAGGCGTCGAAACCAATTCCGCGACCCGACCGGCGTTCTCGATGCTGGCTCCATCGCGAACCAGCAGTGAGTGACAGGAGGAGCAGACTCGAATGATCGAAGCCTCGAACGCAAAGATGACCGCGCTCCCGCAGCTGGGGCACGAGACTTCGTAGCTCACGACGCCTCCACACCTCGCAAGAAGGTTCGAACGGTCACCCGTTGGGCGCCAAAGGCACGCGCAAGTTCACCCTCCCAGTCCCAGTCCGGACGCTCCCGGCAACAGAAGAGATCGAACGCCGCGAAACCTCTTTCCGGGAACGTATGGCAGCTGAGGTGGGACTCGGAGAGCATCACGAACCCGGTGATCCCGCCATGCCCTGGGAACGCGTGAAAACCAGGGACGCCGATGGGTTTCAACTGAAGCCCTTCGATGGCCCGGTCGAAGACCAGGCGGACCGCCTCAATGGAGGAGAGCCTGTCGGCATGGCACCCGAAGGCGTCCACCACCCACTCAGTACCTGCGTTTCCCAGGGCACCCGGCATGATCCCGCGAGCATAGATCGGTTCGAGCGGCCTCGGGGGCAGGACTTCCGAAGCGAGCGCGAAGCCTGAACGCCACGCCGTTGCACCATCTATGCCAAATCGACGTGGCGTGATTCTTGCTCCTGACAAGCGTTATGCCATTCAGAAACAACGCGGTCGTCGCCTTTCGACAAAGCCGAAGATATGTAATTCTCCTGATGGGGAGCCTCTTGACCGTGATGCCGGTTGTAGCTCGCGCTCAGCGCGGCGTGCCACCCGATCCGGGTTATGACCTCCATCTTGCCCCCGCCGCGACGCTGCTCGCACTGAGGAACGACTTGAGCCTGCTCCAGGAAGCGCTGAGAATCATCTTGCCGCGCCCGGAGTATCCAGGATTGGAGCGCGAGGCCAAAGGCATCCGGCACGATGTCAGGGTTCTCGATGATCAGGTACGAGAGCACCTCGAAGGTCGCCACGACGGGCCGGTGGGCGGTACCGCGGTGGTGAACTGGCTCCGGCAAAGGGTCCAGCGTCTTCGCGATGACATCGATCACCTGCCGCGGCGCAAAGGTGATTCGCCTGCCACGCCTTCGTTCTAAAAGAGAGGACCAGTCTTGCCACCGCCCCGCATGGCGTTTTCAATGAACGGGCGACCCTGACCGGGTTTCTTGTTTCAGAGGACCCTTGCGGGCCTCTGTCTCACCCGGCCCGTTGGGCCGAATGGCGAAGCCATGAGGGCCAAGAGGTGCGTCGGGGAGCAGAGCGGCCGCCGCTGGCGTGATTTCGCGCCGCTCCACAGCCGCGGCAGGGCGGACATCACGATCATGGCTAACAGGTCATCGAACGCCGGCGCGCTTCGTATGCGCAACACCTGTTCGGAAAGTACCGCGTGCCTCGGTTCCTCGCGAAGGCGTGGTACGCGACGGACGCGAGCGGAGAGACCAAGCGCGAGTGGTACGTCGCGCATAGGAAGGCCCGCAACCTGTCGCAGGAAAAGCTGGCGCAGGCACTCGAGAGGCTGGTTGTAGAGCACCAGCAGCCGGACTTCATCGGCGACAGCGTCGGTTGCGGAATCGACAACCAACCACTTCAGCCAGATGTTTGTCATGCCGGAAAGGTAAGGCCCGTTGTTTCGGGTCCGGCTCGGATGATGAGCCAAAAAATCTCGGCTCTCGAAACTTCAGCCCACGTCAGGCAGCGTGGGACCCCGAACCGTGCCTCAGCGCACTCCACGCCCACGCGAATGGGACCGCCCGCACCGACGGCTCGCCGATCAATGACAGTAAGGGTTGTGGGGCGGTCATGCGATCGGCCCCCATAGGCCTTGGCCTCTACACGGTGAGCGATGCCTTCAGGTGCGCGATGGAGACTGGTCGGTCCACGCACGGGCATCCAAGCGGGCCAGGCGAAGCAGCTGGAACGCCTAGGACACAACGCGCCTGAAGGAGATTCCCGCCGCGATGACGGAGCGCGTTCACAAGGTCCTGAGCGTTGCGGCCGCACACGGCCACGATTAGCTCGTACTCGGCGCCTGGGGTTGCGGTGCCTTCGGTATCCGCGGCTCAGTCATGGCCGAGATCTTCCGTGACGCACTCAGTGGCGAGTTCGGTCAATCCCTCTCAGGCTTGGCGGTAGGGACGCGAAGCTCGAAATCAGCCACGATGGGCAGGTGGTCGCTGGCGAGCCGCGACAGCTTCTGCCGGCAGCGGAAGGCGGAGTGCAGAGCGAGGGGGCCGCGGTAGAAGATCCGGTCCAGTGGCCCTCGAGGAAAGAAGGATGGGTAGGTCAGCACGGGCTTTCCGGTGGCGGACTCGATGGCGGATTTGAACTTCATACCTTCGGTGATGAAGGGCAGCAGTTGCGAACGCCAGTCGTTGAAGTCGCCGCCGACCAGGCACGCGGCCGAAGTCTTGAGTGCGGTCATCTCCGAGGAGCGGGCCAGTAACTCGACTTGTCGCGACCTTTGACCGGCGGATAGGCCGAGGTGCAGATTGAAGACATCCAGACGCTTTTCGGGCCCTTCGCCAAGGGCGATCGCGGTGTGCTGACAGCCGCGACGTTTCCATCGATCGATGGTGAGGTCGATGTTCCTTTCGCTCAGAATCGGAAAGCGGCTGAGGGTCGCGTTTCCATAGCGGCCTTTGCGCAGGGTGACGTTGTGACCGACCGCGCGGTAGGGAAACCCCAGATCGGTCGCCAGTTCCTTTGCGAGGTCCAGCTCCCTCGACCGGGGGGCTCCATCATCGACTTCCTGAAGGAGCACGATATCGGCGTCGTAGTTCTCGATGATGCGGACGATCCGCTCGGGTCGGAAACGCCGATCCACGCCGATGGCCCGGTGGATGTTGTACGAGAGGACGCGGAGCTTCATGACCGTGGACCCGCATTTTCAATTGCCGATGTGCTGGACTCGGACCTTCTCCGGCGACGCAGCGAGCGGCCGAGAAGGGCCAGGGCGAACCAGAGGAAGACGATGGCGAGAGGCCAGGCGAGGACTCGAGGCCAGACAAAGCCGATCACCGCCAGAAGGGCGAGCGCCACACCGCCTTGACCCATCAGCATGCGTTCGGTCGGCTGATGAACGCGGCGCGCGGCCAGAGCCGAACCGATGGCGTTGCCGATACGCAAGGCGCCCGCGGCGGCTCGGGTGGCGCTTCCCCCTGCGCGAGGGGGGCGTGGTTTTCGTACGCCCCCCGCGGGCCGGACTCGTCGCTTTGGCTCGAGAACGATCTCGGTCGAGTTCTCGAGATCCTTCGCGAACATCTCTTCCATGGCCTGACCGAAAGCCTCGTTCTCCACCACAATGTCCAGTTCGCGATTACCGAACCAGCTCGACATGTTCAGGTTGGTCGAGCCGACCCGGGCCCAGCGCGCGTCCGCCACCGCGGTCTTCGCGTGGAGCATGGGGCCGTTCCACTCGAAAACCCGCACCCCTGAATCCAGCAGCGAGCGATAGCCGGTGCGGGAAATGGTCTGCATCAAAGGAATGTCGCTGCCGGGGCCCGGTACCAGCAACCGCACGTCCACGCCATCCTGCGCGGCCGCGCGCAGAGCCTGCACGTAAACCGAAACTCCGGCGAAGTAGGCGTCGGTCAGCCACAAGGTCCGCCGGGCGAGCGACGCCACCAGAGGATCGAGGCGGTAGAGGCTGGCGCTTCCCGGTGTGGACGCCACCACCCGGACGTTGACCGAGCCTTTCGGGGAAAGCGATTCGGGATCGACCGCTGCGCCTTCAGGCAACGGAGTTCCGGTGGCGGCCCAACTGTCCGCGAAAGCCTGCGCCACTTCCGCGACCGCGGGACCGCACAGGACCACTCCGGTAT
>CAZFQH010000058.1:0-3853 GCA_964520805.1 uncultured Acidobacteriota bacterium
CGCCTCCGAGGAGAGCGTCGCCGACGTGCCTACGGGCGGCCGGAGCGAGCCGATCCGGGCGCGCGGACTGGTTGGCAAATCGCGCTTGTTGCACTTACGCTCTCCCGCAATGACCCACTCGTTCAGCGCAACCGTCTTCTCCACACTGACCGGTGTCGTCGTCGCTTTCCAACTTGCACTCGTGGCCGGAGCCCCGTGGGGTGCGTTCACGCAAGGCGGCCGGGTCACCGGCCCGCTTCCCACGGGCGCGCGTGTCGTCGCCCTCTGCTCGGCCGTACTTCTCGTCGGATTCATCCATCTGGTGCGGACCCGCGCGCACGCGGCACCGCCGGCGCGATTCCGCCGGGCCATCTGGGGTGTCGTCGCGTACTGCGCGCTCGGGATCGTCGCCAACGCGGCCACACCGAGCGCTGCGGAGCGCGCCCTTTGGCTCCCCGTCGTCACCGCCATGTTTCTCGCCAGCCTGCATGTCGCGCGCCGCCCCGAGCTGTCGGCACCGACGGAAGCCGTGTGAAGTCGACTTTGAAGTGCAACACTGAGCGTTGCACGGCAGAGGCATCCTCCGGTGTTCTGAAGCCGAAGCGCTCGCGCGGTCGACGGTTGAGTGTGTCGGCGATGCGCTGGCAGTCGCGTTCGGTCAGATACTCCCTCGAGGTCTGCTTCAGAACGTACTGGCGGTAGAGGCCGTTCACGTTCTCGTTGCTGCCGCGCGCCCACGAGGGATGCGGCGTGGCAAAGTAGCAGCGCGTATCGACGACCGCCTCGATCTTCCGGTAGGAGAGGATGAGCTGTTCGAGATCCTTCGCGGCCGGGTTCGGCGGCGGGACGACGCCGACCGGCAGACTGATCCCCCGGTTCAGCGCGTGTCGCGTGCGATTCGCATTGCGTGTTTGATCGACGTCGGAACAGGTCCCTCTGCTCGTACATTTCCAGACGGGGCCGATTCCAATGAACGGGCTCGCTGAGCGATGCGAGCGCCCACGAGTTGAGCCGCGCGAAGCTCCGGCAGCAGGAGCTGCTGATCGAGACGCTGTTCGACCAGAACCTGCGCCCGATCGCGCGCGCGCCGCAACGGCGACAGGCGCTCACCCCCTTGCCCCGCCATCTCGCTCCGTCTAATATACAACTAAATGGTTGTACGTAGCCACCTCCCCCCTGCGGCCCTCGACCGCCTCTTTCACGCCCTCGCGGACACCACGCGGCGCGACATCGTCACGCGACTCCTCCGCGGCCAAGAAGCGTCCGTCTCCACCCTGGCCGCGCGATACGACATGTCGTTCGCCGCCGTGCAGAAGCACGTCGCCGTACTCGAACGGGCGGGACTCGTGACCAAACGCCCCCAGGGCCGAGAACGCCTCGTCCGCGGCGATCCCCAACGAATCGCCCACGCGCGGCTGCTGCTGCAACAACTCGAACGACTCTGGACCGATCGATTCTCCCAGCTGGACGCCGTCCTCGCCGAGCCCCGTCTCCCCAAGGAGTAGGTCATGCCCGTCACCAACGTCTCGTCCGACCCGACGACGCTCGCCCTCACCATCGTCGCCGACTACCCGGTGAGCGTCGATCGCCGGTGGGAAGCCTACGCCGACCCGCGCCAGCTGAAACGCTTCTGGGGCCCCGTCGAGTGGCCGGCCACCTACACGCGCCACGACATGGCGGTCGGCGGCGAGTCGCACTACTACATGACGGGCCCGGACGGCCCACGCGCGGGCGGCTGGTTCCGCTTCCTCGCCATCGAACCGCGCCGCCGCATTGAACTCGAGGACGGCTTCGCGAACGACAACGGCCGCATGAACTCCGACATGCCGACGATGCGCATGGTCTTCACCTTCGAGGCCACGAAGACCGGCTCGCGCTTCACCAGTGTCACGCAGTTCCCGCACGCTGCCGCGATGGAGCAGGTGTTGCAGATGGGGATGATGGAGGCGAAGCTCCTCAACGACACGCAGGTGCGTGTGAGCCGCGTCATCCGAGGCACCGTCGCACAGGTCTGGCGCGCGCACCACGATGCGACCCTCATGAGGCGGTGGTTCCTCGGCCCCGACGGCTGGACCATGCCGGTGTGCGAGATCGCGACCGCCGTCGGCGGCCGCCATCGCCACGAGTGGGAGAACACGGCGAACGGGCAGTCGAAACGGCCGGCGAACAGGCCCCGCGGCCATATCGCTTGATTGATCTCCGTCGCGATGCTCGCTTGATTGATCTCCGTCGCGATGCTCGAAAGAAGGAGAACGGCCGCAGCTCGCTCCGGACTGCGGCCGAGCCACGCCGTGAGGGCAGGCAGCGCCAGTCGCTTTCGCGGCGCGAATTCTCGGGCGAGCACGTAAAGCAACGCAGGCACGGTGACATCCGCCAGGTGGTTGGTCAAGAAACCCCCCGAGACTCGCGCGAGATTGAGGACCGCCGTCAGAAGAATGGCCAACATCAGGATCCAGTAGGCGACTAACCACGCCCCGGCCCGGGTCGCCTCGCCCTTAGTAGTTCTTGGCATGCTCTACCCCGCTGCCGGTCCAACTCGGCTTCACCTGCAAAGGACGCCCTCAATGACCGGCCGACGACGAAGTGAAACGGCCTCTGTCTCGTTGCGGTTCATCTTTCTTCACGCACGCTCGAAGTCCACGGGTTGGCAAAGCCCTGCATCCGTGCGCCCTTCCAGTTCGAGCCCATTGGGCTGAGCGGATGAGAGTCCCGGTTGGGCGGGTGGGTCAAGCCTCAAGCAGGCATCCGAGATGTGACGCATGAGGTGTGGTGTCGCGTGCAAGTACCAGTGGGTATCCGCGACGTGGGTGTGGCCGAGGTAGGTCGACAGCGCCAGCCTGTGCTGCGCGACGTGGTCCCGGTCGATGGTGGCTCCAGAGCGCGCGCGGATCCTTCCAATCCTTGACCGCAACGGTGGTTCCTGAATCTGGTCGGCACGAGGCGATCGACAACCGCGCGTCTGGCGCGATGGACGCTTGCGCTCGAGTGCGAGTACGGACCAGGACTCCATCTCAGGGAGATACTGTGCCCTTCGGCCGCTTGGAGGCGCTCGATTAAGGGCGGTATGGTTACCCGAATGTCCGAGCCGATCATCACCACTTCAGCCGACATCATGGGCGGGACGCCTGTGTTCGCGGGCACGCGGGTGCCCATCCAAACACTGCTCGACTACCTCGAAGCGGGTGACGGCATCGATGAGTTTCTCGGCGGGTTTCCATCCGTGACGCGCGCCCAGGTGATCGCGTTCCTGGAGCACGCCACGACGTTGGCGGTTCACGACGCTGCGTGAGGGTTCTCCTCGACGAGTGTGTCGATGCACGCCTCGCGCCGCATATCGAAGGCTACGCAACGCGCACGGTTCAAGGCCATGGTTGGGCCGCTATCACCAACGGCAAGCTCCTCGCGCTGGCCCAGGCCGAGTTCGATGTCTTCGTGACGGTCGATCGGAATCTGTCGTTCCAACAACACTTGCCGAAGTTCACGATCGCGGTCGTTCCGCTCCATGCGCGAACCAATCGTCTCATCGATTTGGTCTTGTTGGTGCCGGAGTTGCTTAGGGTGATTCCGGTGGCCAGGCCAAGCGTCGTGACGGACGTCGGCTCCCGGTCGTAGTCGTTTACTGCAAGCCGACTCTCGAAAGGGCTTGTCTGGCAAGCCCATCGAGCAACTCCCCGACCTGTGGTCGATCATGCGTTTCTGTAATCCGGACAACCTTCGTGCTACGAGAGCGCTCGTCGCGCCATCCGCGCGAATCACCGTTCCGGCTCCAAGCCATGCCCTCCCCGACCCCGACGCACCGCGCCCCGGACGAGCCCGTTCCCGCCGGATGGTGGAGCCTCCTGCGGCGCTCCATCGCCGTGGCCCAGAACGTGGG
>CAZFQH010000058.1:3863-13570 GCA_964520805.1 uncultured Acidobacteriota bacterium
CCGCTCTGACCATCGGCGCCTATCACGTCTCCGTCGCGGAGGTCTTCCGGGTGCTCGCGTACCACCTCGCTGCCGGGTCGTCGGATACGAGCATCGCTTCCGCCGTTTACCGGTTCTCCGAGTTCGGGCGAACAGCCCTGCTCCCCGATGGAATTACTTTCATCCCTTACCTTCACGCCGTCCGCATCGTAAAAACTAATTTTATTTCTCCGAAGAGCGTAGATGAAACATGCGCGGTTTGCCAATCAGTCCGTGCGCCCGCGTCGGGGCCCTGGCGCGCGATCGGCTGACCGCGGTGGCCCGTAGGCTGAGCGGGGTCCGTATTGAGGGATGGTCCCCTTCGTCGGACTGAGGGACCATTGGTTTCCTCCGGCAAAGGCCGGGGCTCTGGGTGACGGTCAGCAGATGCGCGGGAGTTGTTCGCCCGACAGCATGTCCACCACCCTCCGCGCTCCGATGCGGGTGTGGAGGACAAGTCGGCCCTTCGGTTCCTCCCTGACCTGTCCGATGATGGCGGCGTCGCGGCCGAGGGGATGGCGGCGCCAGGTGTCGAGGACGGCCTTTGCGTGCGATGGGGCCACGATGGCGAGGCACTTGCCCTCGTTCGCCACGTAGAGGGGATCGAAGCCCAGCAGTTCACAGGCGCCCTGCACCGCCTGGTTCACCGGAATCGAACGTTCCTCGAGTTCGATCGATACTCCGGCTGCGGTGGCGATCTCGTTGAGCGCGCTCGCGACCCCGCCGCGGGTGGGATCGCGCAGGACGTGGAGGTAGCTTCCGGCCACGTCGAGAGCCGCGCCCACCAATTCGTGCAGCGAAGCCGAGTCGCTCAGCATCTCCGTCTCGAACTCCAATCCCTGGCGCACCGAGAGGATCGCGATCCCGTGAACCGCGATCTCGCCGCTCACAATGACCCTATCGCCGGGCCGGGCCCGCGTCGGTGCGATCTCGACGCCGTCAGGCACGACACCGATGCCCGCGGTGTTGATGAAGATCTGATCGCCCTTGCCGCGGTCGACCACCTTCGTATCGCCCGTGACCACGGTGACGCCCGCCTCTGAGGCGGCCCGCGCCATCGAAGTCACGATCCGCTGCAGGGACGCGATCGGGAGCCCTTCTTCAATGATGAACCCGGCGGAGAGATGCAGGGGACGCGCGCCGCACATGGCCAGATCGTTCACGGTCCCATGCACCGCGAGCGAGCCGATGTCGCCGCCGGGGAAGAAGATCGGACTGATCACGTAGGAGTCGGTGGTGAAAGCGACCCGGCCCGGGGGAAGCGAAAGGATCGCGCCGTCGTGAAGTGCTTCGAGCGCCGGATTTCGCAGGGCGGGCAAGAAGACCTGCTCCATCAGCTTCTGGCTCATCCGACCGCCGCCGCCATGGGCGACCTGGATGGTGTCCACGCGGGCAGAGGGCGCCGGGCATGACCACTGCGACGGGTCGACGGGCTTCACTTCGGCCTCGTCGCTCATGCCGTCCTCCGATACCCGTAGTAGGCGGCGCAGGCGCCTTCGGCCGACACCATGGGCGCGCCGAGGGGATGCTCCGGCGTGCACTGCTGTCCGAAGGCCGAGCACTGCGACGGCCGCTTGCGCCCGAGAAGAATCTGTCCCGCGATGCACTCCTTCGGCTCTTCCGTCTTGATGTGACTGCTGTCGAAGCGGCGCGCGGCGTCGAAGGCCGCGAACTCGCCACGCAGGGCGAGACCGCTTTGCGGGATCACACCAATGCCTCGCCACGCGCGGTCGCAGGTTTCGAAGACGCGGCGGACGAGGGCGCGGGCTGGAGGGTTACCGTCACGGTTGGCCGAGCGTTTGTACGCGTTCTCGACCACGGCTTCGCCCTTCTCGAGCTGTTTCACGCAGGCGAGAATGCCCGCCATCAGATCGACCGGTTCGAAACCCGTGACCACAATGGGCACGTGGTACTTATCGGCTAGCGGTTCGTAGTCGTGCGTGCCCTCGACCGTGCAAACGTGACCGGCGGCCAGGAACCCCTGGATCCTGCAGTCGGGCGCGCCCAGGATGGCGTCGATGGCCGGCGGGACGAGAACGTGCGAGCAGAGGATGGAAAAGTTGTCGAGCCTCAGTTCATGCGCGCGCCACACCGACATGGCGTTCGCCGGAGCGGTGGTCTCGAAGCCCACCGCGAAGAACACCACCTGCCGCGTCGGGTTCGCCTGGGCGAGCGCCACCGCGTCGAGCGGGCTGTAGACGATGCGCACGTCGCCGCCCTCGGCCTTCACCTGCATCAGGCTCTCGCGCGAACCGGGCACGCGGAGCATGTCGCCGAACGAGGTGAAGATCACTTCAGGTCGCGCCGCGATCTCGACCGCCTGATCGATCAATTCGAGCGGGGTCACGCACACGGGGCACCCCGGGCCGTGAACGAGAGTGAGGGCTTCAGGGAGGAGCTGGTCGAGGCCGAACTTCAGGATCGAATGGGTCTGGCCGCCGCAGATCTCCATGAGCGACCATGGCCGCGACTGGGCCGCCTTGATGGCAGCGGCGGCGAGCCGCACCGCACCGCCATCGCGGTACTCGTCAACGAAGCGCATCGCCCACCGCCCCGGGTGTCGCTTCCGTGTCCGTCAGTTCCGCGAGATCGCCCATCTGCCTCAGGATCTCGAACGTGAGAGCGGCTTCCTCTTCATCCACCTGACTGATCGCGAAACCGGCGTGCACGATCACATAGTGGCCCACCTGGATCTCGGGAACGAACGACAGGCAGACTTCCTTCTGGATTCCGCCGAACTGCACGCGACCCATCTGCATTCCCACCTCGTGGCGGGTGATGGATACAACCTTTCCGGGGACACCGAGGCACATGCGCTCTTCCTCAGACTTCGACCGGCAGCATGTGCTGCAGCCACGACAGCCAGGCGTCCATGCCCACTCCGGTGGTGGCCGAGAGTTCAAAGATGGGCGCCTTGGGGTTGAGACCCGCCATGAGCCGCCGCGCCTCCACGATGTTGAAGTCAACGTGGGGCAGGAGGTCGATCTTGGAAATGACGATGGCGGTGGCGTTGCGGAAGGCGAGCGGGTACTTCGCCGGTTTGTCGTGACCCTCAGCCACGCTCACGATGGTGATTCGCTCGTGCTCCCCCAGATTGAACTCGGTCGGGCAGATGAGGTTGCCCACGTTCTCGATGAAGAGCAGTCCCCGTTCCGGGATGGCGATGGCGACCAGGGCCTGGTGGACCTGCTGCGCGTCGAGGTGACAGGCGCGACCGGTCTCGATCTGGAAGACGGGAACCCCGGTGCGGGCGATGCGCTGCGCATCGAGGTCGGTGGCCTGGTCGCCCTCGACCACCGCGCAGCCTACAGAGCGCGCGCGGAGCGCGGTCAGCGTCTTCTCGAGAAGGGTGGTCTTGCCCGCCCCGGGGGAGCTGATGATGTTGAATCCGCGGGTGTGCCGGCGGTCCAGGAAGCTGCGATTGTTCGCGGCGATATGGTCGTTCCCGGCCAGGATGGCCTGCTCGATCTCGATCATGCTTCGCGCGGCGATGGGCTGCGCCGAAGGCTTCACGATGCTGGGAGTCTCGGCAGTGTGACCGTTGGTGTGACTATGACCGTTGCCGTGTTCATGGCTGTGATCGTGGCTGGGGTCGTGGGCATGACCGCGCTCGTGCGTCTGAGCCGCCGGTTCACCGCATCCGCATGTCGCGCACATACCTATACCTCCAGGGCTCTCAGTCGCATGTCCCGGCCGCCTTCAAGGCCGAGCGGCCACGCCCCGCAGTCCGGGCAGGGGTCCATGAAATCGTGCACGTCGTGGGTCGACCCGCAGGCCGCGCAGTGGCCGCGGGCCGGCTCGATCTCGACCGACAGTCCCGCGCCCTCGCAGACCGTCCCTTTGGCCACGGCGGGAAAGCAGAACAGCAGGGCGTCCATCTCGACCCCGCTCAGGGCTCCGAGGACCACGTCGACCCTCAGCACATGGCTGACGCCATGCCGAGCCGCCTCATCGACGGCGGCCTTCACGAGGGAACAGGCGATCGAAATCTCGTGCATCTATCCCCTGTTTATGCGCCTTCCCGCAAGGGGGGTCAATGGTTCCTATGCACTGGTGCTCCGCGCCGCCTCTTGGGTGCAGAGTGCTTTCCAGTTCGCCGCCGAGGGGTTCTCCAGCATTCGTTCGAGAAGGCCCCAGGCGCTCTCGATATTGGCCTTCGCTTGCTCGCTCAGCGAGTTGCCGAGACCGAAAGAGTAGCCGCGAACGGCAAGCACGAAGGCCGATGGGGGAGTTCCGCGGTCGAGGGTGACGAAGGCCTGGAGGAGCGCCTGGGGGGAGAGGGCGTGGGTCGAGAAACTGTAATCGGCCTGCGGGAGCAGAGAGTGCAGCACCATGGGCTCGGGGCCGCTGGCCGTCGCGTCCACGAAGAGGGCGAGGTCCCGACCCTGCAGATCGAGGCTATGTTCCACCTGCAGTTGGAAGTCCTCCACGGCGGTGACCGCGCGGTCGGGGTGGAGGTGGATCCACCCGTGAACGCGCGCCATCAGCTCCGGGCCCAGGGCATCGTCCCCGCGGCTTGGATTTCCACAACCGAGTACGACGACACTGGGGAGGCCCGCGTGAGGATGGCTCATTCCAGATCTTCCCGGGTCACGCCGCCGTCTTCATCACGCGTCATTCGCTGCGTGACGCGTCCATCCGCACTCTGCAGCTCGACCTGCAGCGCCATCCGCCCCAGGGCATGGGTGGCGCAGGAGAGGCACGGGTCGTAGGCGCGGATCGCCACCTCGATGTGATTCAGCAGGCCTTCGGTCAGATCCTTCCCGTCGAGATCATGCTCCGCCACCTCCCGCACCGCGGTGTTCATGGCGGTGTTGTTGTGGGTCGTGGCCACGATGAGATTCGCCCGCACGATGGCGTCCGTCTCGTCGACCACGTAGTGATGGATCAGAACGCCGCGGGGGGCCTCTACCACCCCGATGCCTTCAAACGCCCGCTCGCCCTTCGTCACCAGATCCAAGCCGAAGCAGTCCGGATCGTCGAGAAGCGAGCGGATGGCTTCCGCGGCATAAAGCATCTCGATCATCCGGGCCCAGTGATAGGCCATGGTGGCGTGGACGGGACCGCCCTCTCCCGTGGCCACGAAGGTCCGGCGTTCCGCTTCCGCCAGGGGCGTGGGCATGCGGTCGGCGTTGTTGAGACGGGCGAGCGGTCCTACGCGATACCAGCCCTCATCCGACCCCCGGGCCACGATGAACGGAAACTTCATGTACGACCACGACTTCACTTCCTCGTGGATATGGCGCAGATAGTGGTCGCAATCGAGGTGATCGAAGATCGCGACGCCTTCCGCGTCGCGCGCGCGCAGACCGCCGTCATAGAGTTCGAAACTGCCGTCCGCAGCGACGAGGCTCACGAAGTTCGATCGGAAAGTTCCAAAGGAGGAGTTCCGCTCGAGGTCCGCGAGATAGAACTCACGGGCCATGCTCACCGCCTCCTGAGACCACTCGACCATCTGATCGATGTCCTTGCGAAGAGCCTCGGCATCCTCCCGGGAGAGGCCCTTGTTGACGCCGCCTGGAATCGCGAGGACGCCGTGCACTCGTTTGCCGGAGAGGATGCGAATGACCTCCTGGCCATACTTCCGCAGCCTGACCCCCTTGAGCGCGACCTCGGGGTGGGCCGCGATAACCCCGATGATGTTCCGCTTCGCGACATCGGAGTCGAAGCCGAAAAGCAGGTCGGGGCTTGCGAGGTGGAAGAAATGGAGCGCGTGACTCTGAAGGGTCTGGCCGTAGTGAAGCAGCCGGCGAAGCTTGTCCGCGGTGGGGGTGAGAGTTCGCGCGCCCACGAGAACGTCGACGGCCTTCGCGGCGGCCAGGTGGTGGCTCACCGGGCAGATCCCGCACAGGCGCTGGACCAGGACCGGGACTTCCCAGTAGGGGCGGCCCTGGATGAACGTCTCGAAGCCTCGGAACTCCGCGATGTGAAGGCGGGCCTGCTTCACATGACGTTCATCGTCGAGGAGGAGCGTGACCTTTCCGTGGCCTTCGACGCGGCTCAAGGGGTCGATGACGATGCGACGGAGCGCCTCGGGGTGGGCGGCGGTTTCAAGCCGGGCGGCGGCGCTTTTCAACATGGCGAACCTCGATCAGTCGAAGCGAATCAGTTCCTTCGGGAGGCTGGGGTCGCGACCGGCCAGGAGTTCGGTGAGGAAATGCCAGAAGGCGTCCGCGGACGGAGGGCACCCGGGCAGGAAGTGATCGATCTTGACGATGTGATGCAGGGGCCGGACCCTGTTCAGGAGCAGCGGCAACTCGGGATCGTCGGGGATCTGGGCGTTCTCGGTGCCCTGCCCGCGGACGAAACTCTCCTCGAGGCATCGCTTGAGGGGAATGCCGTTGCGCATGGAGGGTATGCCTCCGGTGTTCGCGCATTCGCCCACGGCCACGAGCACCTTGCACATCCTCCGGAACTCCTGAAGGACGAGAACGTTCTCGGCGTTGCACACGCCGCCCTCGATCAGGCCCACGTCGACCGGCCGGGAGATGTGCTTGATGTCGTTGATCGGGCTTCGATCGAACTCCACCAGTTCGAGGAGATCGAGCAGGCGTTCGTCGATGTCGAGAAGAGACATGTGGCAGCCGAAGCAGCCCGCGAGGGAACACGTGGCGACGGTGGCTTTAGCCATGAAGCGCCTTCCTGGCCTTGTATTCCCGCAGCTCCACCACACTCAACGGCTCCCGGTCATAGAGCCGGTCGCCGATCGGGACTTCAAAACCCTGGTCTTTCGCCATCAACGCTCCGGTGGGACAAAGCCTGACCGCGGCATCCTCCGGCGCGATCTCGCTGTCCTTGAGCAGGCCGGAAGGTGAATTGACGGCGAGGCCCGATCCGATGCCGCGTCCGTCGATGGCGAAGACGTCCTTGCCGTCGAGCGTCCGGCTCGCCCTCACGCAGATCTCGCAGCGGATGCACCGGTCGCGGTCGAGGCTCACGGTGGGGTGGCTCAAGTCGCGCGTGCGCACCGGAAACTGGTGCGAGAAATGGCTGTTCTGCATGCCAAGCAGATAGGCCGTGGCCTGGAGCTTGCACCGGCCGCTCTTCTCGCACGCCGGGCAGTGATGGTTTCCTTCGATGAAGAGCATCTGGGTCACCGCGCGACGCATGGCAACGAGGGCCTCGGTGTCGCACTCGACCCGCTGGCCTTTCAGGGCGGGCTGGGTGCAGGAGGAGAAGGGCCGGCCGTTGATGATCACGGTGCACAGGCGACACGAACTGTGAGGATCGAGTTCGGGCCGCCAGCAGAGATGGGGGATGTAGTGGCCGCCGGACATGGCCGCCTGGAGGATGGTCTGTCCCTCCTTGAAGGCGACTTCCCGATCGTCGAGGAAGAAGGTGGGCATGGCTCAGGCCTCCACCGGCGGGAAGTGCGCCCGGGCGTCGTCGCGGCCGGTGAGACTCCGGGCCTCCTCGAGCGCCCAGTCGAGGTCGAAGGCGGGGACGAACTCCGCGGTCTTCATCCGCTGTGCCCATATGGCCGGGAATTTGAGGAGGCTGTCGGTGAACGGGTTGCCGGCGGTTTGCCCGAGGCCGCAATGAGACATGTTCTTCATCAGGGTGCAGATGTTCTTCACTTCTTCGACATCCACGGGCGAGCCGCAGCCTCGTTCGAACTTCTTCACGTAGTTGGCGAGGAGAGTCGTGCCCACCCGGCACGGTGTGCACAGGCCGCAGCTTTCATGCTGGAAGAAGAGAGCGAAGTTCGTGATCACGTCGAAGAGATCCCGGTGTTTCCCGAACACCATCAAGGTCCCGACCCCGGCCAGGTCCTCGAAGCAAAGGGTGCGGTTGAAGTCGCCTTCGCCTATGAGGATTCCACTGGGGCCGCCGACCTGGATGGCCATGGCATCGAGCGCGCCGCTGTCGCGGAGCACCTCTCGCACCGACACTCCCATGGGATATTCGTAGAGGCCGGGGCGCTCGCAGTCGCCGGAGAGGCAGAAGAGCTTCGTCCCGGTCGACTGCGGGGTTCCGAGACCGGCAAACCACGCCCCGCCGCGCGCGCTGATCGCGGCGGCGCAGGCGAAGGTTTCCACGTTGTTCACGACGGTGGGGGACTTCAAGTAGCCGTGGTGGACAGGAAGCGGCCAGCGCCGCCTCGGGATGCCGCGTCGCCCCTCGATGCTCTTGATCATCGCGGTCTCCATCCCGCAGATGTAGGCCCCTGCGCCAAAGTGCAACTCGATGTCGAAGTCGAGCGGGCTGCCGAGGATGTTGCAGCCCAGAAGGCCCTGCTCACGGCGGCGGCGCAGGACGCTTTGCAGATGGTCGCGGAGATAGAAGTACTCCTGCCGCACGTACATGATGCCGTGACGCGCTCCGACGACGTGGCCGCAAATCGTCATGCCCTCGAACACCATGTCCGCGTGCTCGGTCAGCAGGATACGGTCCTTGAAGGTCCCCGGCTCGCCTTCATCGGCGTTGCAGATCACGAAGCGATCGCCCTTCGCGGCCTCGCGCACGGTCTGCCATTTGATGCCCGCCTTGAAGCCGGCGCCCCCGCGGCCGCGAAGTTCCGAGCGGTATATCTCCTTCAACGTCTCGGCCCCGCCGCGATCGAGCTGGTGCTTGCGCGCATCGGTGGGTGCCAGATCCTCCTCCCACGCCTCCAGGTTCTTTCCGCCGCGGTCGAGACTGGCGCGCAGGCCCGCCCCCGAATCGAGGGCGTTCCGGAAGATCACATCCGATCGACGGATGCGTGACTCGACCACGAAGAAATCAGACGGCCATTCGTCCAGCGGAGTGCGGGCGTTGATGAGGTCGGTGATGAGATCGACCCGCTTCGCATCGAGCCTTGGGACCGGGCGGTAGTTGATCAGGGCTGAGGGGCCCTGGTCGCTCATGCCCGTGCAGGAGGTGCGATTCACGCTGACCCGTCCGTCGGCGCGGGTCTTCCCGAGAGCCACTCCGAGCCGCCCGCACAGGCGCGCGGAAAGCTCGCGGCTGCCGGCCATCTGGTCGGTGATGTTGTCGCTCAGGTGAACGACGAAGTCGCCCTGAAAATCGGCGCTCAGGAAGGAATAGAAGCCGATCAGGCCGCGCAGTCGCACCGCCGGGACGCCCAACCGTTCGGCGAGGGCCAACACCACGGCTCCGGGAACGTGGTGCCACGCGTGCTGCACATCGATCAGCGCCTGGAGAACCGCCTGCGGGCGGTTTCCGTGGCGATCGAGAATCCGTTCCACGGACTCCGGGACCGACGGTCTCTCGAGTTGGATCATGAAAGACCCCCTCACCCGTGAACGCCCACCGAACGCGTTTACGGCTGCTTTCGACGTAACGATGGTAGCACCGGAGTCAAGGATGACGACACGGGAGCACCGGACCGCCCGCGCGTGTCGGAACTCACGGCTGTCGCCGCGCAGCTCGCCCGAGAAGGCGCCCTCATCGATCACGTCTACGACTACTGAGCGGGGCTCACCCCGATCGTGGTCAGGGCTGTGCCAGAGGGGGAGAGAACACCGCGAAGTCCAGTCCCCGCGCGTATGCTCGTTTGGTCATGGTTTTCCGTCTCGATCGGGGAAGTCGACTGCCCTATCCGGCGCAGGTACAAAGCCAGGCGGTGGCTCATGTGGTGGCCGGAAGGCTGGTGGCGGGCGACCGTCTCCCTTCGGTTCGCGAACTGGCGCAGCGGCTTGCTATCTCACGCACCACGGCGGAGCGGATTCAGGAAGCCCTGGGCGAGG
>CAZFQH010000059.1:0-8458 GCA_964520805.1 uncultured Acidobacteriota bacterium
ATCAGCTCCGTGCGAATCGGACCACGCTAGCTCCTGAAATACTTCCTCACCTTGGTGGGGGTTTGCACGCTGCTCACCGACGCGGTCGCGGCCAAAGGCCGGATCACCCCCGCGGGGGAGTGGCTGCTTGATAACTTTCACCTGATCGAGGAACAGGTCAGGACTGCGAAACGGCATCTACCCCGCGGCTATTCTCACGAGCTGCCCCGCCTGGCTGGGGGTCCCTCCGCGGGACACCCAAGGGTCTATGACCTCGCCCTGCAAGCGATCGCGCACGGCGATGGCCGGGTGGAGGGCGCCGGACTGAGCCGTTTCATCGCCTCGTATCAAACCGTCACGCCACTCACCATCGGCGAACTCTGGGCCATCCCGATCATGCTGCGGCTGGCCATAATCGAGAACCTGCGGCGGATCGGAGTGCGGCTCGCGGCCGCCTGGACCGATCGCCGGATCGCCGAATTCTGGGCGGGTGCCATGACCGAAACCGCCTCCGAGGATCCGAAGAGTTTGATTCTGGTCATGGCCGACATGGCTCGCTCCGGGCCGCAGATGACGAGCCCCTTCGTGGCTGAGCTCGCGCGAAGGCTGCAGGGGCGCGGCGCCGCGCTGGCCATGCCGCTCACCTGGATCGAACAACGCCTGGGCGAGCGGAGCCTGACCATTGAGCAGATGGTGCAGTTGGAGAACCAGTCTCAGGCCGCGAACCAGGTCTCGGTCAGCAACAGTATCGGGAGCCTGCGGACCCTGGGTGCCATCGACTGGCGTGACTTCGTGGAGAGCCTGAGCATGGTCGACCGGGTTCTGCGTGACGATCCGTCGGGTGCCTACCCAAAGATGGACTTCTCGACCCGGGACCAATACCGCCAGATCACCGAGCGGATGGCCCGAGCGAGCCGTCTCGGGGAGGTCGATATCGCGCGGCTCGCGGTGGAGATGGCGGGGCAGCCCGGGGGAGCCAGGAGGAACAACAGCGGCGGCGATCATGTGGGCTTCTATCTGGTCGGCGCGGGCCGCGCCGATCTCGAAGCGGCGGCGGGGCTTCGTCCTAACCTGATCCAGACTCTGTGGCGCCGGACTGTGGAATCGCCTCTACTCGCCTATCTGGGGCCCATCATCCTGCTGACCACTATCCTCGCCGCCGCGCTCGTGAACCACGCGGCGGCCGCGGGGTTCTCGCCTCCGGCTCTTCTGGTGTTTGCCATCGTCTCGGTGGTGGCCTCGAGCTCGCTCGCAGTGGGCCTCGTGAACTGGCTCACCTCGCTGTTTTCGGGTCCGAACCTGGTTCCCCGAATGGACTTTTCGAACGGCATCCCGGCCAGGGCGCGCACCCTGGTGGTCATACCCACCCTCCTGAGCAACGCTTCGGGCGTGGAGCACCTCGTCGAAGGCCTGGAGATTCGCTTTCTCGCCAACCAGGACGAGCGGCTCCACTTCGGCTTGCTCACCGACTTCAAGGACGCCGACTCGGAGATTGTCGAAGGAGACGAGGCCCTGGCGGTTCTGGCCCGGACCCGGATCGAAGGCCTGAACGCAAAATACCGCGACCGGCGGGCAGGGCGGGGCGACGCGTTCTTCCTATTTCATCGCCCGCGCAAATGGAACGTGCACGAGCGGGTCTGGATGGGCTACGAGCGAAAACGGGGCAAGCTGGAGGACTTAAATCACCTCCTGCGCGCCAACCCGGGACAGGCCCAGACTGCTTTCTCCCTTCTGGTGGGCGATCTCGGCGTGCTCCCCAGCGTGAAGTACGTCATCACCCTCGATACTGACACTGATCTGCCACGGGAGTCGGCGCGGCAGTTCGTGGCCGCCATGGCTCATCCGTTGAACCGTCCCCTCTACGACGAGGTCCAAAAACGGGTGGTATCGGGCTACGGGATCCTGCAGCCCCGGGTGGCCATCGCCCTTCCCTCCGCAAACCGTTCGCGCTACGCGCGGATGTGCGGGGGCGAGCCCGGTATCGACCCCTACACGCGAACGGTATCCGACGTGTACCAGGACCTTTTTGGCGAGGGCTCGTTCATCGGCAAGGGCATCTATGACGTGGACGCCTTCGCCCAGGCCCTGGGCGGACGGTTCCCGGAGAATCGGATCCTGAGCCACGACCTGATCGAAGGATGCTACGCGCGTGCGGGCCTTTTGAGCGACGTTCAACTGGTGGAGGATTGCCCGGCTCGATACGACGCGGACGTGAGCCGGCGCCGCCGCTGGATCCGGGGCGACTGGCAGATTGCGGGTTGGCTGTTCCGGCGCGTGGCCGGTTGCGGGGGCAGCGAGACTCCAAAGCGTCACCCCAATCCCCTCTCGCGGCTCTCGCAGTGGAAGCTCCTCGACAACCTGCGCCGGAGTCTGGTGCCCATCAGCCTCACCGCGCTGCTGATCATGGGTTGGACCCTCGGGCGGAACCCGTGGTTCTGGACGGGAGTCGCTATCGCGATCCTGATTCTCCCCGCCCTACTCGGATCCGTGGCCGACCTGATCCGAAAGCCCCCGGAAGCTCTTCTCCTTTCCCACGTGAGGATCACCGCGCGCTCCATGATGCGGCGTCTGTTTCAGGTCGCATTCGAATTCGCCTGCCTGCCTTACGAGGCGTGGGTCAGCCTGGACGCCATTGGGCGCACCTTGTGGCGGATGTGGGTGAGCCAGAGGGGTCTGCTCGAATGGAATCCGTCGGGCCGTTCTGACCTTCGCTCCGCAGGAAGCCGCGGCCACGATCTGATCGCGTCCTACCGTTCGATGGGCCCGGCCCTCGTCCTGATCACGCTGATCGCCATTGCGCTCGCCGCTCCGAATCTCTCTCCGCTGGCCCGGGTCGCGCCGGTTTTGCTGCTCTGGTGGGCCTCGCCCCTTTTCGCCTGGTGGATGAGCCTGCCCCTCGAGCGACCACGGGCGGCCCTGACCGGCGAGCAGGAGCGCTTCTTGGGGCTGGTGTCGCGGCGGACCTGGAGTTTCTTCGAGTCCCTGGTGGGCCAAGAAGATCACTTCCTGCCTCCGGATAATTATCAGGCGTCGCGCGAACCCGCGGTGGCCCATCGGTCCTCGCCCACCAACATGGGACTCTCCCTGCTCGCCAATCTGGCCGCCCACGACTTCGGATATCTGCCCGTTTCCGCTCTGCTTTCGCGTCTTGAAGGCGCGCTCACCGCCATGTCGGGACTGGAGCGGCACCGCGGCCATTTTTACAACTGGTATGACACCCAGACCCTGGAGCCGCTCCTTCCGCGCTACGTTTCGACGGTGGACAGCGGCAACCTCGCCGGCCAGCTGATCACCTTGCGCTCGGGCCTGACCGGTCTGGGCCACGAGCCGATCTTTCCGAGGCGTTTCTTCGAGGGGCTCAGGGACACCCTCGGCGTCCTGGGCGGGGTCGCGGGCGACCCTGTCCCTGCGTCCTTTGTCCGCTTCAGCAAGGAGCTCGACCTCGTCGCCGCCGAGCCCCCAGCGACTCTGCGGTCGACTTACGCCTGTCTTGACACACTTCTCCAGATCTCTGCCTCATTAGCCGACGAGCTGGCGTCTCAGGGGGAAACGAAGGCGGAAACGCCGGGCCCCAAGTCGGAAGCGATGGCGTGGGCCGTGACCTTGGAACGACAATGCCGCGAGGCCCGGGACGACCTGGCCTTTGTGGCCCCGTGGCTCGAGACCGCGAGCCCGCCGATCCTGCGGACGGACGATCTCACTCCAAGCCTCAGCCTGAACGAACTGGCTGTCCTCTTTGAACGGATCGACGCCCAGGTCGGCCGGCTGGTCCCGACCCCCACCGCGGAAGAGCAGCCTGCGCTCCTCGCTTTCAAGGCCCTGGTTCAGGAGGGAAGCGCACGCGCGCGCGCCCGACTGGGAGCGCTGGAACAGCTGGCTACCCAGGCGGGTGCTCTGGCTCGGATGGACTTCGCCTTCCTGTATGACAAGGCCCGGCGCCTTCTGACCGTCGGCTACAACGTGACCGAGCAGCGCATCGACTCGAGCTTCTACGACCTTCTCGCGTCGGAAGCGCGGCTCTCCGCTTTCGTAGCCATCGCCCAAGGTCAGTTGTCCCAGGACAGCTGGTTCGCTCTGGGGCGCCTGCTCACCAGCGCCGGGGGGGAACCGGTGCTGCTCTCCTGGAGCGGCTCGATGTTCGAGTACCTGATGCCGCTGCTCATCATGCCCCAGTATGAGAACACCCTGCTCGACCAGACCTGCCGCGCGGCGGTGGCCCGGCAGATCGAATACGGAAAGCAACGAGGCGTCGCGTGGGGCATCTCGGAATCCGGCTACAACACGGTCGATGTCCATCTCAACTATCAGTACCGGGCCTTTGGCGTGCCCGGCCTGGGGCTGAAACGGGGCCTGGGCGACGACCTGGTCATAGCGCCCTACGCTTCAACCCTGGCCCTGATGGTCTCTCCCGAGGAGGCCTGCCTGAATCTGCAGCGCCTCGCTCATGAGGGCGTCCTCGGGAGGTTTGGCTTTTACGAGGCGATCGATCACACCAAGGCTCGAAGGCACCGCGACCGGACCCCGGTGGTTGTGAAGTCCTTCATGGCCCATCACCAGGGCATGAGTCTGCTCGCCCTCGCGCACGTGCTTCTGGATCGCCCCATGCAACGCCGCTTTGAAGCCGACCGCGAGTTCCAGGCCACTTTGCTGCTGCTTCAGGAAAAGATCCCTGCGGCCACCGCCCCCGCCCCTCTGACCGCGCAGCTCGCGGAGCTGAAGTTGACGCAGGCCGCGGGAGACATCCCCATCCGCGTCTTCCAGACCCCCGACACCGACATTCCCGAGGTGCAGCTGCTCTCGAACGGCCGTTATCACGTGATGGTGACCCAGGCCGGGGGCGGCTACAGCCGGTTCAAGGATCTCTCGGTCACGCGCTTTCGAGAAGATTCGGTCGGCGACTCGTGGGGTGCCTTCTGTTACCTGCGCGACCTGGACAGCGGAAGGTTCTGGTCGGCCACCTCGCAGCCCACTGCGACCCGGCCGGAGAGTTACGAAGCGGTCTTCGCGGAGGGCCGGGCCGAGTTTCGACGGCGCGACCTGACTCCTGCGGGCGGCGATTTCGAGACCCACACTGAAATCGTGGTTTCGCCCGAGGACGATATCGAACTGCGCCGTCTCCGGATCACCAACCGGTCCAAACAGACGAAGCGGATGGAGGTCACGAGTTACGCCGAGGTGGTGATGGCGCCCCAGGCCACCGATGCCATGCACCCGGCCTTCTCCAACCTGTTCGTGGAAACCGAGGTCCTGCCCGAGCGTCGCGCGATCCTGTGCACCAGGCGCCCACGCTCGCGGGCCGAGACCGCTCCCTGGATGCTTCACCTGATGCAGGTGCACGGCGATTTCAAGGCCGAGGTTTCCTACGAGACTGATCGATCCCGGTTTCTCGGAAGGGGCGGCAGCGTCAGGGCGCCCCTGGCTCTCACCCGGCGCGGTGCGCTCTCGGGCGCAGCCGGCTCGGTCCTCGATCCCATTGTGAGCATTCGCAGCGTCATCTCGCTTGCCCCCGGGCAGGCGGCCACCATCGACATCGTGTCGGGAGTCGCGATGTCCCGGGAGGGGGTCCTTGGCCTGGCCGAGCGGTATCGGGAGCGCCACTTCGCCGATCGGGTGATGGAACTGGCCTGGACGCACGGCCAGGTGGTGCTCACACAGCTGAACGCGAACGAGGCTGATTCGCAGCTCTACTCGCGCCTGGCCGGCTCGGTGATCTACCCAAACGCCGCGCTACGGGCCGACCCCCGCATCCTCCTCCGGAACCGCCGGGGCCAGTCCGGACTTTGGGCCTACGCCATCTCAGGAGATCTTCCCATCGTGCTGCTGCGGATCGCTGACACGGCGAACGTCGGCCTGGTGCGGCAGCTGGTCCAGGCCCATGCCTACTGGAGGCTCAAGGGACTGTCCGTGGACCTCGTGATCTGGAATGAACACCACGCGGGCTATCTGCAGCAACTGCAGGAGCAGATCATGGGACTGATCACCTCGGGAGTCGAGGCGAGCCTGATCGACCGCCCGGGCGGGATTTTCGTCCGGGCAACCTCCCAGATGTCCAACGAGGATCGCATCCTTTTTGAGTCCGTGGCCCGGGTGGTGATCAGCGACCAGGAAGGGTCGCTCATTGAACAACTCGATCGCAGGGCTGCCCGTACGCCCTGGCCGCCTCGGTTCCAGGCCACCCGAACCCGCGACGCCGAACCGCCCGAACCGTTGACACCTCAGGCCTTGATCCTTGAGAACGGACTGGGCGGCTTCACCCCGGACGGGAGCGAGTACATCATCACTCTGGCCCCGGGGGTTTCGACTCCTGCTCCCTGGGTGAACGTGCTGGCGAATCCGCAATTCGGAACCATCGTGTCCGAGGCGGGAAGTGCTTACACCTGGCATGAGAACGCCCACGAGTTCCGGCTCACTCCCTGGCACAACGATCCAGTGAGCGATCGCAGCGGCGAGGCCATCTATCTTCGCGACGAGGAAACCGGGGAGGTGTGGTCGCCCTCGCCCTGGCCCGCGCCCGCCGCCCACAGCTACCGCATTCGGCACGGATTCGGCTACAGCGTTTTCGAAACCGTGGTCTTCGGTATTCGCACCGAACTCTGGATCTATGTGGCGGTGGACGCTCCGATCAAGTTCTCGGTCCTCAAGATCCGAAACGACTCCGGGCGACCGCGCCTGATCTCGGCCACCGGCTACGTTGAGTGGGTTCTCGGGGACCGGCGCGAGAAGTCCGCCATGCATGTCACGACCGAGGTCAATCTGCCCACCGGCGCCCTTTTCGCGCGCAATCCCTTCAATCCGGAGTTCGCGGAACGTATCGCCTTCTTCGCCGCTGAGGGAACGGCCCTGACCCTGACCGCCGACCGCAAGGAGTTCATCGGGCGCAATGGCGCCATGGATCATCCCGCGGCCATGGGCCGCGCCCACCTTTCGGGGAAGGTGGGGGCCGCCATAGACCCCTGCGCCGCGATCCAGGTGAGCTTCGATCTCGCCGCCTCGCAGGAGCTGGAAGTGGTGTTCCGTCTCGGGGTAGGGCACAGCGCCACCGCGGCGTTCGAGCTGGTGCAGAACTCACGGGGTAGGGCGGCTCGGGCCGCCCTCGAGGCGGTGTGGAAACACTGGAAGAACACCCTCGGAGCGGTGCAGGTGGACACCCCGGACCCTGCTCTCAATGTCCTGGCCAATGGGTGGCTCTTGTACCAGACCCTGGCCTGCCGGATGTGGGCTCGCAGCGGGTTCTACCAATCAGGCGGGGCCTTTGGCTTCCGCGATCAGTTGCAAGACGCCATGGCCCTTGTCCACGCGAAGCCGGAACTTCTGCGCGCACATATCCTCCTGTGCGCCAGTCGACAGTTCCGGGAGGGCGACGTTCAGCACTGGTGGCATCCGCCCTCGGGCCGCGGGGTTCGCACGCGATGTTCGGACGATTATCTGTGGCTCCCCCTGGCCGTGGCCCGCTACGTCTCTACCACCGGGGACACTGGCGTTCTGGACGAATCGTCGCGATTCCTGGAGGGGCGGCCGGTCAACCCCGGGGATGACTCCTACTTCGATCTCCCCGGACGGTCCGCCGAGCGCGGATCTCTGTACGAGCATTGCGTCCTGGCCATCCGCCACGCACTGCGATTCGGCGAGCATGGCCTGCCCTTGATGGGATCGGGGGACTGGAACGACGGCATGAATCTGGTGGGCATTGAGGGCCGGGGAGAAAGCGTATGGTTGGCCTTCTTTCTGTACGACGTCCTGGGACAGTTCACCAGTGTGGCCGAGGGGCGGGGCGACCTGGCCTGCGTCCAGCTGTGTCAGGCAGAACGGACCCGCCTGGCCAAGAACATCGAGGCCCACGGCTGGGACGGCGAGTGGTATCGGCGCGCCTATTTTGACGACGGCACCCCCCTCGGTTCGGCGGCGAACCCGGAAGGACAGATCGACTCGATCTGCCAGAGCTGGTCCGTGCTCTCGGGAGCCGGTGAGCCCGCGCGGGTGCGACAGGCCATGGCAAGTGTCAACCAGCGGCTGGTTCGGCGTGACGTCGCCCTGGTGCAGCTTCTCGACCCGCCTTTCGACAAGTCCGACCAGGACCCAGGGTACATCCGAGGCTATGTGCCGGGGGTCCGCGAAAACGGAGGCCAGTACACCCACGCTGCGATCTGGGCCACCATGGCCTTTGCCGCACTGGGTGACCGCGAGCGCGCCTGGGAGCTGATGAATCTCATCAACCCGGCCAATCACGCCCGAACCGCCGCGGGCGTCGCCGCCTACAAAGTCGAACCGTATGTGGTCGCGGCCGACGTCTACGCGGTGGCCCCGCATGTCGGGCGGGGCGGTTGGACCTGGTACACAGGCTCCGCGGGTTGGATGTACCGGCTGATTCTGGAATCGCTCCTCGGACTGAGGCTCGAGGGAAACCGGCTGCACCTTGCCCCCTGCATCCCCGCCCAATGGCCCGCCTTCACCGTCCGCTATCGCTATCGCGACACCACGC
>CAZFQH010000059.1:8468-13549 GCA_964520805.1 uncultured Acidobacteriota bacterium
GCCTGGGACACCACGATGTGATGCGTGGTGTCCCAGGCGGGCGCCCATGATCAAGATGATGGCGGCAGCGACCGCTTGGGTGTCACCATGGACGGCGTGCTTCAGGAAGGTGCCTTCATCCCGCTGGCCGACGACCAGCATGACCACCGCGTAGAGGTGCGTCTTACTGCTCAGTGACTTGTCGTGTCTTTGCTAAGTGACTTGAGAGCTCACTCGAGGTCGTGATCGGATCGCCGGAACGTCGCGGGCTAAGCGGCGGTCAGCGAAAGCGCGTGAACATCGCCACGGAGCTGCTGACCGACCCTCCCATTCTCCTGCTGGACGAGCCCATCTCCGGCCTGTCTTCAGCCGACGCCCTCTCCATGTTCAAGCTTCTCGAATCTCTCGCCCTGATGGGAAAGACTGTGATCCTGGTCGTTCACCAGCCGAGCGACGAGCTCTTTTCAAAACTCACGCACGTTGCCGTCGTGGTTCGCGACTCTACCGAGGGCGACGCGGTCGGGAGACTCGCCTACTTTGGCGCGCGGGAAGCGATCAGGTCGGATCTTCTTCTCGACCAGCCTCTCCGGCCGGGCACGACACTGGCGGCCTCCGTACTTGAAGTCGCGGTCCGCCTCCCGCCGCCGGGGCGGCCAGACTCGATCGAGCCTCCTACGCTCTCTTCTCCTGCAAAGAACGCGCTGCCCCCGCGTCCTCAGTTCACCGTCGGGACTTACGTGACTCAGCTTCTTGCCCTCCTCGTCCGATCGATCCATATCAAGCGCCGGGACCTGGCTCAAGTCCTGGTCCTCTTCGCCCAAGGTCCGGTGATAGGCGCCCTTGTGGCGCTAGCCTTCGGAGACGTTAAAGGTGAGCAGCTTCAGGCCGTCCCCCTTTTTCTCCTTGCGCTGACCGCGGTCTGGTTCGGCTGTTCGAACGCTGCGCGGGAGATCGTTGGAGAGACAGCCATATTCCTTCGCGAGCGCATGTCGGGACTCTCGATCGCCGCCTATGGTGCCTCCAAAGTGATGGTCTTGCTTCCGCAGTGTGCCCTGCAGTGCGTCGCGCTATGGATGACTGTGGCCTGGGGATGTCATCTGGAGAACCACCTCCAGGGGGTTGCTTTTCTCCTACTCGTCTCGACGGTCGGAATGATGCTGGGGCTGTTCGTGTCCGCAGTGAGCCGTACGACTGAAGCCGCCATTTCGTGGGTGCCGCTGCTTTTGATTCCCATGGTGATTCTAGGGGGGCTCCTGCGGCCGCTACACGAACTTCCCTCTTCGCTGCGTTCGCTCTCCGCGGTCAGCCCCATCAGGTGGACGTTTGAGGGACTTCTGCTCTCGAATTCGGTCGACCGAATCGCCCGGCTGCCCGAGGAGAAGGCGGCGTCGATTCGAGCCGAACGCTACCGACTCGTTCGGCCGAATGACCGGGTGGGCCGACTGAGGTCGGCGGCTCACTTGGTTGCGATGATCGTGGCCTTGCTAGCCGCGATACTGGTTGCGCTCAGGTTGCGGCAGCGTGTCTAGCAGCTAGTTTGCTGCAAGTCGTGTGGGAGGTTCGCGGGCGCGAAGTGCTTGTGCAAAGCTCGAATCCCGTGGCTCGGGGATCCGGTTGAACCGTGCGTCATCGCACAGACCGCGTTTGGGAAACCGTTCAGGCTGGCCCTGTCGCCGCCAAAGGATTTCCGAGCGCCTCAACATCGATCGGTCCGTTCCGAGGCGAGGCAGGACAAGACACATGAAAGCGCCCCTTACTGCCGTCGAGCTCCGGAAGATGAATGCCTACTGGCGGGCTGCGAACTATCTGTCGGTGGGCCAGATCTACCTGTACGACAATCCGCTGCTCAGAAAGCCGCTGACTCTCGCTCACGTAAAACCACGGCTTCTTGGCCATTGGGGGACGACGCCTGGCCCGAACTTCATCTACGTCCATCTCAACCGGATCATCAAGCGGCATGACTTGAACATGATCTACGTCGCCGGTCCCGGACATGGCGGTCCTGGGATTGTGGCCAACACCTATCTGGAAGGAACCTACAGCCAGGTCTATCCAAACGTCTCTCGAGACGAAAAGGGCCTGAAGCGGCTGTTCACCCAGTTCTCATTTCCCGGCGGCATCCCGAGTCACGTGGCGCCGGAAACGCCTGGCTCGATCAATGAGGGCGGCGAGCTTACGGTGCGGCGTTCGACAACCAGGATTTGCTGGTGGCCTGCGTGGTGGGTGATGGAGAGGCAGAGACGGGAGCGCTCGCCACAAGCTGGCACTCGAACAAGTTCCTGGATTCGGTGCGCGACGGCGCGGTTCTGCCGATCCTCCATTTGAACGGCTACAAGATCGCGAGCCCGACCATCCTGGCGAGAATCCCGCGCGAGGAATTGGTGGCGTTGTTCCGGGGCTACGGCTACAACCCTCACTTCGTCGAAGGAAACGATGCGGAAAAGGTTCACCAGCGGATGGCCGGGACGCTCGATCTGGTGGTTCAGGAAATACGGGGGATCCAATCCGCCGCCCGCCTTGGCGGTTTCAACAAACGCCCGGTCTGGCCCATCATCATCCTGTGTACCCCCAAGGGTTGGACCGGCCCTCTTGAAGTCGACGGTCTGAAGACCGAGGGTTCGTGGCGATCGCATCAGGTTCCACTGTCCAATCTGGCCGGGAATCCCGCTCATCTGCGGCTCCTCGAAAAATGGATGAAGAGCTACCGGCCCGAGGAGTTGTTCGACCAGAGGGGTCGCCTCAAGCCGGAACTCGCGGCCCTCGCTCCCAGAGGCAAGCGGCGCATGGGCGCGAACCCGCAGGCGAACGGAGGCCTCCTCCTTCGAAGTCTGAAGCTCCCCGATTTCCGAAACTACGCGATCAGGGTCAACCGTCCCGGCACCGTGACCGCGGAGGCGACCCGCGTCACCGGGGCTTTCCTGCGCGACGTCATGAAGCGAAACACCGCCTCACGCAACTTCCGAGTATTCGGCCCGGACGAGACGGCCTCGAATCGGCTCGGGGCTCTGTTTGAAGCCACGGATCGCACGTTCATGGGAGAGATTCTGAAGAGCGACGTACAGCTTTCGCCGACCGGGCGGGTGATGGAGGTCCTGAGCGAGCATCTATGTCAAGGGTGGCTCGAAGGGTACCTGCTGACCGGCCGGCACGGATTTTTTTCCTGCTACGAGGCGTTCATCCACGTGGTGGACTCGATGTTCAACCAGCACGCAAAGTGGCTGAACGTGACGCGCCGGATTCCCTGGCGTCGTCCCATCGCCTCGCTCAACTACCTGCTGACCTCGCACGTCTGGCGCCAGGACCACAACGGCTTCAGCCATCAGGACCCGGGCTTCATCGACCATGTCGTGAACAAGAAGGCCGGGGTCATCCGCGTCTATCTGCCGCCCGACGCCAACACGCTGCTGTCCGTGACCGACCACTGCCTGCGAAGCCGCGACTACATCAATGTGATCGTGGCCGGCAAGCAAGAGGAATTGCAGTGGCTGAGCATGGCCGCCGCGGTCAAGCATTGCACTTCCGGCGCGGGCATCTGGAAATGGGCGAGCAACGATCAGGGCGGCGACCCGGGTGTGGTGATGGCCTGCGCCGGCGAGGTGCCGACTCTGGAAACGCTCGCCGCCGTGCAGATGCTGCGCGAGCATCTGCCCAGGCTCAAGGTCCGTGTCGTCAATGTGGTCGATCTCATGGCGCTCCAGCCGCGAAGCGAGCATCCGCACGGCTTGAGCGACAAGGTCTTCGATTCTCTCTTCACCACGGACCGACCGATCGTGTTCGCCTATCACGGCTATCCCACCCTGATCCATCGACTGACCTATCGTCGAACCAACCATCGCAACCTGCACGTGCGTGGCTTCAAGGAGGAACGAACGACCACCACCCCCTTCGACATGGTCGTGCTCAACGACGTGGACCGCTTTCACCTCGTCCAGGACGTGATCGCCCGGGTGCGGGATCAGGGCCGGCCGACGGTTGACCTGACCCGCATCCTAAAGGACAAGCTCACGGAACACCGCCGCTACATAAGGCGGTACGGCGAAGACATGAAGGAGATTCGGAACTGGAGATGGACCGTGCAAGCGCCGGAGACGCGAGTCGGCAAGCCCGGGCGGGCAGCGGTCGGGCCACGGCCCGCAAAGCGATGAGTGCCATCCCCCCCGGGTCTGCGATCGGGGCGGTGGACGCCGGGTCGCCCGCCTGGCACACGTTGCCCACCGAGGTCGTGGCGATGCGGGTCGAGACCGATGCCGCGCGCGGCCTGACGAACGCCGAGGCGGGCCAGCGTCTCAAGCGGTATGGCCGCAACCAGCTAAAACCGGCGCCGGGACGGACTGTGTTCGCGGTCCTCGTCTCCCAGTTCAAGAGTCTCATCGTGTTGCTGCTGGTCGCCGCGACGGGAGTGGCCTTCGCGATGGGCGAGGCTATGGAAGCGGCCGCCATTTTGGTGGTCATCGTTTTGAACGCGACCATCGGCTTCCTCACGGAATGGAAGGCCGAGCGGACGCTCACCGCCCTTCAGAAGCAGACGGTGCGGGTCGCTCACGTGATGCGCGACGGCGCAGAAAGCCAGATTCCCGCGGCCGAACTCGTTCCCGGAGACCTGATCGTTCTGGAAGCGGGAGCGCGCGTTCCCGCGGATGGAAGGATCATCGAGAGCGTGCAGCTTCAAATCGAAGAGGCGGCGCTCACGGGAGAGTCGGAAGCGGTCACGAAAGCGACGGACCCGATCGCCGAGAAGGAGGCGCCTTTAGGAGATCGGCTCAATCTGGCCTTCATGGGCACCACGATCACCGCCGGTCGCGGGAGGATGCTCGTGACCGGCACCGGCGCCACGACGGAAATGGGGAAAATCGGCGTCCTCATCGACGAGGCGGTGGGCCGTGACACGCCCCTCGAACAGAAACTGAACCGTCTTGGCCGCCTCCTGCTCGGGATCGTGCTGGTGCTGTGCGGGATCATCGTCCTGGCGGGCTGGCTCCGTGGCCACAACTTCCTATACATGCTGGAGGTGGGCATCTCGCTTGCCATCGCCGCGGTGCCGGAGGGTCTTCCCGCGGTATCGACCATGACCCTGGCTCTCGGGATGCAGCGCATGGCCCGCA
>CAZFQH010000060.1:0-8545 GCA_964520805.1 uncultured Acidobacteriota bacterium
CTCCTATCCGACTCGTCCTCCCTCGGTTTCGGCAGCCGGCGCACCCGCTCCACCGGCCTCAACTTCCAGAATTCAAACTACAAGATCCTCGAGAACATCCGCTCCGGCGTGGCCGAGTGGAACTCGATCATAGGTTCGAACAAGTCCAACAGCCTGCTCGTCGGCTACTCGAAGTCGGACGAGAGCCGCGATTCACGCGGGACCTTCTTCCCCATGGTCGACGTCCTGGAAGCGGGCAGCGTCTACACCACGTTTGGCTTCGAGCCCTTCACCCCGAACAACGAACTGCGTTACAAGAACTTCCAGGTCCAGAACAACTTCACCTGGAACCGGAACAACCACTCGTTCACCTTCGGCGGTCAGCTCGAACGCTACGAGTCGGAGAACGTCTTCTTCCCCGGGTCGCAGAGCGTCTACGTCTATAACTCTCTGGCCGACTTCTACACGGACGCCCGCGGCTTCCTGGCGAACCCGAACCGCACCACGTCACCGGTCACCCTGGCCCGCTTCCAGGTCCGTTACAACAACATCCCCGGCCTCGAAAAGCCCGTTCAGCCCCTCGAGGTCTGGTACGGCAGCCTCTACGCGGGCGACGAGTGGCAGGCCCGCAAGAACCTGAAGCTCACCCTGGGCGTCAGGTTCGACCGTCCGCAGTTCGGCGACACCGGCTTCCAGAATGCGGCCGCCGATGCCCTGACCTTCCGCGACGAGAACGGTCAGGCCGTGAAGTACCAAAGCAAGAAGCTGCCCGACGCCAACATCCAGATCTCGCCCCGCCTCGGCTTTAACTGGGACGTCACCGGCGATTCCCGGACCCAGGTCCGCGGCGGCACCGGCCTCTTCTCCGGCCCTCCGCTCTATGTGTGGATCTCCAACCAGGTGGGCAACACCGGGGTGCTCACCGGCTTCGAGCAGCTGAACAACACCACCGCGCGCCCCTTCAATCCGGATCCGAACCGCTACAAGCCCACCTCGGTCACGGGCGCTCCGGCGGCCACCTACGAGCTGGCCCTCACCAACGCGGACTTCAAATTCCCGCGCCAGTGGCGGACCAACGTCGCCATCGACCGTCGCCTGCCCTGGGACATGATCGGAACCGCGGAACTTATCTACAACCGCGACATCGACGGCATCTACTACATCAACGCCAACCAGGCAGCCTATAACTCCACCTTCACCGGCCCCGATTCGCGTCCGCGCTTCACCTCGACCGCGGTCAACCGTATCAACTCGAACGTCTCGTCTGCGGTGGTTCTCAAGAACCAGAGCGTCGGTCGTTCGTGGCACGCCTCCGGCGCCCTCGAGAAGCGCTTCCGGACGGGCTTCCTCAAGGCGGTCTACAGCTACGGTGAATCCAAGAACACGGTGGATCCGGGTTCGATCGCGTTCGGCTCCTGGAACAACAACCAGCATGCGGGTAACGGCAACAACCCTGGCCTCGGATACTCCGGTGGTTCGCCGGGCCATCGGGTGTTCCTGGCTGGTTCGTACAGCAAGGAGTACTTCAAGGTCGGCAAGACCACGGGGGCGTTTTTCTGGGAAGGCAACCAGTTCAACACGAGCTACACCTTCGGCGGCGACATCAACAACGATGGCGGCTTCAGCAACGACCTGCTCTACGTCCACCGCAGCACGTCGGAGATGAACTTCGTGCCCTTCACCGCCAGCGGTCGCACCTTCACCGCGGCCGAGCAGGCAACCGCCTGGGACGCCTTCATCGCCCAGGACAAGTACCTCAGCCAGAACCGCGGCCAGTACGCGAAGCGGGGCGGCCTCTTCGCCCCCATGGTCTACCGCATGGACGTGAGCCTTACCCAGGAACTCTTCCGGGACCTGGGCGGCAAGCGCCATGGTCTCGAGATCCGCGCCGACGTGGTGAACTTCATGAACCTGCTGAACAGCGATTGGGGCGTGGGCAAGCGAACGGTGAGCAACCAGCCGCTCATTCCTGCGACCACGGCCCAGGGTGGCTCGATCAGTGCCTCGGGTGCGCCTCAGTACACCCTGCGTCAGTTCAACGGCGCGTTGATGACCAGGACGTTCGAGCCGTCGGCCACCGTGGCGGACGTCTATCGTCTGCAGCTGACGCTCAAGTACAGCTTCAGATAAGGGGAACGCCGTTGGTGGGGACCCAAAGGGTCCCCACCGCCTTGAGAGGCCGAGGCCGGACGAGAAATCGTCCGGCCTTCTCTTTTCCTCGGTGGCCACGCACTTAACCCCGATTTGGTTTGGACCGGAACTCGATTCGGCCTTAGAGTCCGTGGGTCCAACGCTGCCGAAGGTTTCGCTTCTCGGGCCGTGGCTTCCCGAAAGTCCACGCATTCCGGCGACAATTCCACAAACTGCGGGCAGACGCGATCCGACTCACTCATCCATCGAAGACGCAATCCATCAGGGGGAAAATCTCATGAGAAACATCTTGAAGAACTGGCGAAGGGTGGCTTTGGCCATGGCCCTTCTCCTCAGCATCGATGGCCTCGCCACGGCGCAGGTCACCACGGGCGCTCTCACCGGCACCGTCGTCGACGAATCCGGGGGCACCCTCCCGGGAGCGACCGTCACCGCGACCCACGAGGAGAATGGCACCAAGGCAACTGCGGTCACCGGCACCGACGGCCGGTACCTGATTCTGAACATCCGAGCCGGCGGGCCCTACAGCGTGACCGTCAACATGCCCGGGTTCCGCGACGCCAAGAAGACGGGCGTCCTGGTCCCCCTCGGCGACAGCGTCAATGTGCCCTTCCGAGTGGTTATTCAGACCATGACGGAGACGGTCGATGTGGTGGCGGAACGGAGCATCATCTCCCCCACGGCCAGCGGCGCCGCGTCGAACGTGAGCCAGGAAACGATCGCCTCGATGCCCACCATCAGCCGCGGCCTCGAGGACTTCGCGCGTCTGTCGCCCTACTTCGTCTCCGCCGGCGGCGGCGACGGTTCGGGTGCCAGTGCCCTGTCCGTGGCCGGGCGCAACAGCAAGTACAACAACGTCCAGATCGATGGCGCGGTCAACAACGACCTCTTTGGCCTCGCCGATTCCGGCACGCCCGGGGGCCAGACCGAGACCCAGCCCATCAGTCTCGACGCGGTTCAGGAGCTTCAGCTCGTGGTATCGCCCTATGACGTGCGCCAGGGCGGCTTCGCGGGCGGCGGTCTGAACGCCGTCACCAAGAGCGGCACCAACAAGTTCCGCGGAACCGCCTTCTACTACTTCCGCAACCGCGACCTCGCCGGCCCGGGGCCCTGCCCGGCGAACCCCAACGTCACCTGCGCCGCGGAAGACGCGCGCAAACTTTCGGAGTTCTCCGACAAGCAGTTCGGCGGCAACATCGGCGGCCCCATCATTAAGAACAAGGCGTTCTTCTTCCTGAACGTGGATATCGGCCGCCGCAAGCAGCCGACCGGCTTCTCCGCGGATGGGTCGAGCGGCACGAACTGGGCGGGCCTCGGCGCCGCCCGCCCGGCGGGCCTCGCGCAGATTCTCTCGATCGCCCAGACCAAGTACGGGTACACCCCCGGACCGCTCTCCGAGTTCATCCGCGCGATCCCGAGCGACAAGTTCATCGGCAAGATCGACTACACCCTCAACGATCGTCATCGCCTGTCCTTCCGGCACAACTACGTCAAGGGTGCGAGCAATATCGGTTTCCCGAGCAACGCGCAGTTCCGATTTGAAGACGCGTACTACCAGATTCGCAGCAAGACGAACTCGTCGGTGGTCCAGTTGAACTCCACCTTCGGCACCTCAGTAAATGAGTTCCGCCTGGCCTATACGACGGTACGTGATCAGCGAGACGGCCCCACGAAATTCCCCGCCACGCGCGTGGACATTGACGCCACTACGAGCGTTGTCTTCGGCCGCGAGACATTCTCCACCGCGAATGAACTGGACCAGGATGTGATCGAGCTGACCAACGACTTCACCATGCCGAAGGGCAAGCACCTCATCACCATCGGTACCCACAACGAGTTCTTCAAGTTCCGGAACCTCTTCATCCGCGACAACTTCGGCTCGTATCGCTTCAGCAGCATCGCGAACTTCGATGCCGGATTAGCCCAGCAGTTCGACCACAGCTTCTCGGCCACGTCGAACCCGCAGCAGGCCGCCGCGTTCAAGGTGAATCAGATCGGCTTCTACGTGGGCGACCTCTACCGGGCCACACCGCGGCTGACCCTGAACTTCGGCATCCGCCTCGACGTGCCCCGTTTCCCGGACAAGCCCACCGCGAACCCCGCGGCCCTCGCCGCTTTCGGCTACGCCACCAACGTGGTCCCCGGGCCTTCGATGCCTTCCCCCCGCCTCGGCTTCAACTATGCCATCGGCGGCAACGCGAAGCAGCAGTTGCGGGGCGGCATCGGCATCTTCGCCGGCCGCACGCCGTACGTGTGGCTCTCGAACCAGTATGGGAACACGGGCATCGAGTTCAGCCGCGTCGGCGCCGGATTCAACGCCAACAACCGGATCCCCTTCGTGGCCAATCCCTCGGCGCAGCCGAAGACGGTCACCGGAGCCACCTCGGGTGCCTTCACCAACGAAGTCGACTTCGTTGACCCGGACTATCAGTACCCGCAGGTGGCCCGCGCCACGATCGGGTACGACCGCGAACTTGGCTTCCTCGGTCTGGTGGCCACGGTCGAAGGCGTGTACTCGAAGAGCCTCAAGGACATCGCCTATCAGAACCTGAACCTCGTGAAGGGCCCGAACGTCCGCCCGGACGGACGGCCGATCTTCGTCCGCGTCAACACGGCGTTCTCCGACCTCATCCTGCTGACCGACACCAGCGAGGGTTACGCCTACAACATCAACGCCAAGGTCGAGCGTCCCTTCCGCAACGGCTGGTCGGGCATGCTGGGCTACGCCTACGGCGATTCGTACTCGGTGAATGACGGGACGTCCTCGCAGGCCGCTTCCAACTGGGGCAACGCCTACACTCGCGGCAATCCCAACGACATCGAGACCATGCGTTCGCGCTTCGCTTCCGGCCACCGGATCCAGTTCGCCGCTTCCCGGGACTGGAAGATCGGCGACACCATGAACTTCCAGTTGTCCGCCTACTACGACGGCTCGTCGGGACGCCCGTACCACTTCACCATCCCGAGCGACTTCAACGGTGATGGACGCTTCTCCAACGACTTGTTCTACGTTCCGAACAACGCGGATGAAGTGGTCGTCATAAACGGAACCTGGGATCAGCTGAACGCCTACATCGAGGCCGACCCGGGCCTGAGCAAGTTTCGCGGCAAGATCATGGAGAAGCATGCGGCCTGGGGACCCTGGACGAACGCTCTCGACCTGTCCTCGATCCTCGGTTTCAAAGTGAGCGGTCGCAAGGTGGAACTGCGCGCCGACATGCGCAACTTCCTCAACCTGTTGAGCAAGGACTTGGGAGTCGTGAACTTCGCGACGTTCGGCGATCTGGCTCCGATTCCCATCACGATCGCGGCGAATGGAAAGATGCAGTACAACCTCGCCACCATCACTTCGCCCACCTACGTGAAGTACGACCGCGACAACCTGCGCTCGCGCTGGACGGCGCAGCTTTCCGCTCGCGTTCGCTTCTAGGAGCCTGCGCGGCAGTTCGAAACCGAACCCTCTCTTGGGGCCGCCCTTAGCTTGGGCGGCCCCGTCGTTTTTCTGGCAACCCGGGTTTTCTCAGCGATTTATTGAACGGCGCGGATCTTTCATAGGGGATCTGACGTCTAGTGAAGTGAGCGCACCGCCCGAGTGGGGCCTGCACTCTATAATCCCGTCCTCTCAGTCGGGCGGATCGCTTTGCAAAGCGACCCTTTTCCGGAAATTTTGGAGGCTTGAAAACGTCGATGTTCCCCACCGCACTAGCACTCGCTCTGGCGCTTGCCACTGGTCCTCGCGTTACCGCCCAGGATCCGACACCTACCCCGACTCCCGCACTGGTTACCATACCCGCGGGACCGGTGCTGGCCCTGACCGCAGACGAGGCGGTGCAGCGCGCCCTCGAAAACAACGCGGATCTCGCGGTGGAGAAGTTCACCCCCCAGGGTGCCGATCTGTCGATCAGCGACGCCAACGCGGCCTACGACCCGGTGGTCACCTCGACGATCTCGACCCAGTCGCGATCGTCCAAGGCCACGAACGTTTTCCAGGGCGGCGCCAGTGTCGCGAGCGACACCCTGACCTACGACTTCGGCGCCAGCAAAGCGATCCGGACGGGCGGTGCTTTCCGCGTCGACTTCCGGAACAACCGGGCGACCACGAACAGCCAGATCACCACATTCAACCCCACCTACAACGCGTCCTTCAACGCGAACTTCACCCAGCCCCTCTTGCGTAACCGCACGATCGACCAGAATCGGCTGAACCTCAAGGTGACCAAGCGAAACAAGGAAATCACCGACCTCCAATTTCGATCGATCGTGGTCTCGACCCTCGCGAACGTCCGCAAGCTCTACTACGACCTCATCTATGCGACCGAGAACCTGAGCGCCCAGCGGAAGAGCCTCGCTCTCGCCCAGAAGTTCCTGAACGAGAACCAGATCAAGGTGAACGTCGGCACCCTGGCCCCGCTCGATGTGGTGGCGGCCGAATCGGAGGTCGCGACCCGCGAAGAAGGTGTCGTGATCGCCGAAAACTCCCTGGCCGAAGCGCAAGACGCGATCAAGCGCGCCATCCTCCCCAAGAACGATCCCGACGCCTGGAAGACCGAGATCGTAGCCACGGAACGCCCCACCGCGCAGCCCGTGCCGGTCAATGCCGAGGCCGCGATCAACACGGCTCTTGAAAAGCGCATCGACTACCAGGTGCTCCAGCGGAATCTGCAGAACCTCGAAGACCAGGTGAGCCTGGTGCGTCAGGGGCGCAAGCCCGCGCTCGACCTGTTCGCCAACTACGGCACCGTGGGCGCCGGCGGCACCCAGTTGCGCAATCTGCAGACCGGCAACCCGCTCACCACTCCAATCGCCGGAGGTTACGGCGATGCGTTGTCGGAAATCGTCGGACGAGACTTCCCCACCTGGAACATCGGCGTGAACTTTTCCTATCCGATCTTCAATCGCGTGGGCAAAAACTCGGCGGCCCGCGCCGAACTGGCTCTCGATCAATACCGCTCGCTCATTCGGCGCTCTGAACTCCAGATCGCGAGCGAAGTCCGGACCGCTTCGCGCGCCGTAGAAACGAACTTCAAGCGGGTGGCCACCACTCGGTCCGCGCGGACCCTGCAGAACCGCCGCCTCGACGCCGAAGAGAAGAAGTTCGCGGCCGGCATGTCCACGAACTTTTTGGTCACCCAGGCTCAGCGCGACCTCGCCCTCGCCGAAGTCGCCGAGATCCGCGCCATCGCCGACTACAACAAGAGCCTGGTCGACTTCGGGCGAGTCCAGGAAGCTGGACTTTCGGGTGGCAACGGACTGATCTCGATTCGGTAACGGCGGCCCCGTCGGCCGCTTGGTGGGTTCGGATTCGCAGGCGGCCCGTGCGGTCCCTGAGCCCGGTCGAAGGGTACCGTCGAAGGGGGGCGGTCGCCCAAGGCGAGGCTTCCCGCCCCTTCTTTTGTGACCCGCGTAAGATCGACGGAATGAGCCAAACCCGTCCTCCGGCGTCGCTCATCTACAATCCCAACGCAGGACGGCGGCGACACCGCCGGACTATCGAAGAGATCAAGGCCGCACTCAGTTCCACTTACCATCTCGCGGTAACGCCAACCACGGCGCCCCGCGAGGCCATCTCGATGGCGCGACTCGCGGCGAATCGCGGGGATGCCGCGGTTTTCGCCTGGGGCGGAGACGGCACGGTGCGCGAAATCGTGGAAGGGATCCTGGGATCGCCCACTCATCTGGGCATTCTCCCTGGCGGGACCTTCAACGTGGTGGCCCTGGCCGTGGGGTTGCCCAGGAATCCTGTGAAAGCGGCGGTGGCCCTCGCCGTCGCACGCCCGTGTCCGCGCGACGTGGGAGTGATCGCCGACACCCCGTTCCTGATGCAGGCGACCGCCGGACTGGATGGATTCCTGATGCATCACATGCGCGCCGATTTCAAAGCCCGTTTTGGCATTGCGGGCGCGGTCCTCGAGGGGATCCGCGGGCTCCGTCGCTACCGGTTTCCGCCTTTCCGCGTGGAGGTCGATGGCGTCGCGCACGAGGTCACCGGCGCCGGCTTTGTCAACATGACCGAGTACGCCGGGCGCTTCCAGTTTGTGCCGGGAGCGCGATGGGACGACCGAACCGCTCACGTCCTGCTCTATCGGGGGAAAACCAGGCTCGCTGCGGTCACCTTCGCAATCGACCTCGCCCTCGGCCGCCACCACCGCCGACGCGATGTGACCATCCAGGAAGCGGAACGCCTCACGATTCTCCCGAGTCGCCAGGTTCACGTACAAACCGACGGCGACCCATGGCTCGGCAACCTGCCCGCCACCTGCTCTCTCGCGGACCAGCAGATTCAGGTATTGATGCCGGCGTCGCAGATGTAGGGGGCGCCCCTTGTGGGCGCCCTTGTGGGCGCCCTTGACGCCTGCCTCTCGCCATCACGCGTGTTCAAGGGCAGGCACAAGGCCTGCCCCTGCGCGCTTCGCGG
>CAZFQH010000060.1:8645-13494 GCA_964520805.1 uncultured Acidobacteriota bacterium
CGGAGGCGGAGGGGCGCGGCGCTTCACAGATGTAGGGGCGCCCCTTGTGGGCGCCTTTGACGCCTGCCTCTCGCCATCACGCGTGTTGCAAGGGCAGGCACAAGGCCTGCCCCTGCGCGCTTCGCGGCGGAGGCGGAGGGGCGCGGCGCTTCACAGATGTAGGGGCGCCCCTTGTGGGCGCCCTTGACGCCTGCCTCTCGCCATCACGCGTGTTGCAAGGGTAGGGTGGAGTAGGGCGATGGCGCGGTACCCCTTAGGCCGGTCGTGCCAGTATCCGCCGTTGCGCCCCCCGTCGCCTACAATTCGCAGGCGATGAGGTCTTCGAACGTCTCCCGACGGCGGATGAGACGCGGCCGATCTTCCTCGATCAGCACCTCGGCGGCTCGGGGGCGGAAGTTGTAGTTTGACGCCATAGAAAAGCTGTAGGCACCCGCATCGAGGATCGCGAAGAGGTCGCCCTCCTTCGCGTCTGCCACCAGCCGCTCCTTCGCGAAGAAATCCCCGCTCTCGCACACCGGCCCGACAATGTCCGCGGCCACCATCGGGACTGATTCCGACGCCGAGAGATTCACGATCTCGTGATACGCGGAGTACAAAGACGGCCGGAGCAGATCGTTCATGCCCGCGTCGGTGATGAAGAACCGGCGATGGCCGTTCGACTTGATCGCGACGACCCGGGTCAGAAGCACGCCCGCGGCCGCGATCAGCGACCGGCCCGGTTCGAGGAGGAGCTTGAGGCCAAGGTCCTGGATGTGCGGCAGGACAAGGGCGGCAAGGTCCGCCGTGGTGGGTGCCCCCTTGCCGTCGTAGTCCACCCCAAGGCCACCGCCCATGTCGATCGTACGCAGGGCGAAGCCCTCGCCGATGAGGGTCCGGGACAACGAGGCGATCGCGTGGACGGCTTCGGCGGCGGGCGCCAGGTCTCGCAGCTGCGATCCGATGTGGCACTGAACTCCGGAGACGTCGAGGCCCGGAAGGGCTCGGGCCTCGCGCAGTATGCGGGCCGCTTCCTCGATGGGCACGCCGAACTTGTTCTCGCGCAGGCCGGTGGAAATGTAGGGATGAGACTTCGGGTCGACGTCCGGATTCACGCGGAGCGTGATGGAGGCGGTGACCCCGCGGCTCGCGGCCAGGGCCGACAGCCTTCGCAACTCGGATTCGCTCTCGACATTGAACTCGCCGATGCCGGTGGAAAGACCGAGGGCCAGCTCGTCATCTGTCTTCCCCACTCCGGAGAAGACGATATCGGCGGGCTTGAAGCCGGCGCGCAAGGCCTGCCTGAGTTCGCCGCCCGACACGATGTCGGCCCCCGCGCCCAGTCCCGCGAAGATCTTCAGCAGCTCAACTGAGGAATTCGCCTTCAGCGCGTAGCAGACGCGATGCGGGACGGAAGAAAAGGCGGTCTGGTAGGAGCGATACGCGGCCTCGATGCGCTCCCGCGAGTAAACGTAGAGGGGCGTCTGGAACTGCCGCGAGAGCGACTCGCCTTCCGCGGCGATCCAAGTGGCTCGGCAGCTGCTCATGCCTGCTGCCGGTCGCGAAGAATCTTCGCGGCGACACCCGAGAGACCGATGATGCCCACCAGATTCGGGAAGATCTGCAGACTGTTCATCAGGTCGCCCCAGTTCCACACGAGGTCGACCTTGCTGGTGGCGCCCACCACGACCAGAGCGCAGTAGATCCAGCGGTACGGGAGGACGACGCGGCGGCCGAAGATGTACTCGAGACACTGCTCACCGTAGTACGACCAGCCGGTGAGGGCGGTGTAGCCGAAGAGGAACACACACACCGTGACCAGCGACCCGCCCACCCCGGGCATGGCCGACTCGAAGGCTCCCGCCACCGCGGCCGCGCCGGTGAGCTGGGTGCAGCCCTGGCAGGCAGGATCGATCTTCCAGACCCCGGTGACGATGATGGAGAGGGCGCTGATCGAGCTGGTGACAAAGGAGACGATGAAGACCTCCATGATGGCGTTCAGGCCCTGATGAAACGGCTGCGTGCTGCGGGCCGCGCCGTAGACCATGGCCGCCGTCCCGTATCCCGCCTCGTTTGCGTAGATGCCTCGGGCGATCCCATAGCGCATGGCCACCATGATGCCGAACCCTGCGGTTCCTCCGAGGGCGGCGCTTGGGTTAAGGGCTCCCTGGAAAATCATCGAGAACGCCGCGGGGATTTCGGCTGCGTGAGTCATGAGCACGATCGCGCCTCCGGTCAGGTAGAGAATGACTTTGAGGGGCGACAGTTTCTCGAGGGCGCGTCCGATCGACTTGACGCCCCCGACGATGGTGATCAGACACAGCAGAGCTAGGGCTACACCAATGGCGAGCTTGGGCACGCCCCACTGGGAGTTCATCACATCCGCGATGGAGTTGGGCTGAGTAAAGGGCGTGGTGGTGAGTGCCGCCACCCCCGCAACCAACGCATACAGCCAGCCCATGCGCGGCATCTTCAATCCGTCGGCGAGATAGATCATGGGCCCTGCAAGCAGCCCGCCCTCTCCGGCGCGACGGTAGTAGACGCCGAGGACCGCTTCCGTGAACTTGACCGCCATCGCAATCAGCCCCCACGCCCAGATCCAGAAGAGCGCTCCCGGGCCACCCGTGACGATGGCGGTTGCCACGCCCGCGATGTTCCCGGTGCCAATGGTGGCCCCCAGCGCGGTCATGAAGGTCTGGAACGGAGACAAGGCTCCTTTGGCCTTCGCCTCGTCGACCCCGAAGAAGGCGCGGACCGAAGCACCGAAGAACCGGAACTGAACGAAGCCGAGGCGCACGGTCAGGAAGATACCGACGGCGAAGAGAAGGGCGATGGTCCACGGTCCAAAGACGAGATCACTGGCCCGCCCGATGGGCCCCGCGAAGCTCCGGTTCAAGTCGTCGATGAGATTTGTGATTCCGGTCATTAGAACCTGTTTGGGCGGCAAGGGCGTGGCGATGAAGGCAGCGGCCGAAGGACGCCAGGGAGTGGTAAAAATCAGGGGAGGCGAGAAGTTCCGCGATGCTAACATCGCGGAAAGACGGGACATCCCCGTCTTGAGTGCCCTCACGAAACTTACGACGCCCAAACCTATGCCGCCCTTTATCAACCGCCACTGCGAAAACAACCGCGAGGTTCCACAGGTAAAGCATGTCTGATCAGGTTCAGGACCTCATCGCGAAGAAGAACTTCCCCAAAGCGGTCGAAGCGCTGCGCGCCCTCACCCAGTCCAAGCCCCACGACCGAAGGCTGCGCCTCCAGCTCGCCGACGTGTACGTCATGGCCGGCCGCGATCGAGAGGCCATTCCGGTTCTGATGACCCTTGCGGACCAGGAAGCGAGCGACGGATTCGCGGCCAAGTCCATCGCGATCCTCAAGAGAATCGAAAAGATCGAGCCCGGCCGCCGCGACGTCGAGGACCGGCTCGCGAAGCTGATTCAGGACAAGAGCCGGCGCACCATGTCGATCCCCAAGCCGGCGGGCCTCCCTGCTCCGTCCTCCTCCGGCATGTCCTTCGGATTCGAAGAGATAGATTCCTCGGAAGAGATCCATCTTGGCGTGTCGACTCCGGCCGCCGCCCCGGAGGAACCGAGCCTTCCGGATTTTTCGGCCGATCTCGGCCTCGATGCCCTCGCAAACGCCGCCGCGCCGCCCGCCTCCACACCCGAGCCCGCGCCGGTCGCAGCCGACGACCTCGTGGCCGAGTTCGACGACTCGTTCGCGGTCGAGCCCGAAGAACCGAGCGGCAAGTCGCAGGGCCTTTCGACGCCTCTTTTCGACGGCTTCTCCGCGGACGAGTTGCTTGCCGTGATGCGCGGCCTGGAACTCGTTTCCTTCGAAGCGGGCGACGTGATCGTGGCCGAGGGCGCCGTCGGCGACTCGATGTTCATTCTCACCTCGGGCAAGGTGAAGGCCTACGTCAGGACCCCGAAGGGCAAATCCCTCAAGGTCCAGGAGTTTGAGGAGGGGGATTTCTTCGGTGAGATCTCCGTGTTGACGGGAAAACCCAGAACCGCCACCCTCACCGCGGCCATGAACTGCGATTGTCTCGAGCTGACCCGCTCTTCCCTCGACGAAATCACGAAGACCCATCCCGGGGTGCGCGAAGTGCTCAAGAAGTTCCAGAAAGAGCGCGCGTTGTCCACGGTGCAGGCCATCATGGCGGAGAAATAGCGGAAGACTTTAGAAGTCGCGAGGGCTCCTCCAACCATGGCCTTTGAGATCGTCACCGCCGAAGACGTCGCCGCGGTGGGCCAGGGCGGCGAGTTGCGGGTCAAGCCCGGGACGCGGATCACCGATTGGGCCCGAGAGATGGCCCACAGTCGGGGGGTGCGCATCCTCGAGTCGGACGGCCCGGCCAGGCTTTCCCTCGCCCTCGGCGCCGACCACGGAGGCTTTGCGCTGAAGCAGTCGCTCAAGGCGCAACTCCAGGAGAGCTTCGCGATTCGCGACGTGGGCGCCCACGGCACGGACGCTGTCGACTACCCGGACTTTGCCGCGGCCGTCGGGCGGCTCGTGGCCTCATCGCAGTGCGACTTCGGAATCATGATCGACGCCGCGGGCATTGGTTCGGCGATGGCCGCCAACAAGACCCGGAGCGTTCGCGCGGCCATGTGCAACGACGAAGCGTCCGCCCGCAATGCCCGTGAGCACAACGACGCGAACGTGATGACGCTGGGGGCGAAGATCGTGGACGCGAGCCGGGCCCTGGCACTGGTCCGGCTTTTCGTGTCTACTCATTGTGTGGAGGACCGGCACAAACGGCGGGTGGCCAAGATCGTGGCCCTCGAACGAAGCTGACGGAGGAGCAGAAAACGGTGGCCCATTCCCAACAGGCGCTGGTTGAAACCGTGGTGCGGGCGGTCCTTTCCGC
>CAZFQH010000061.1:0-3172 GCA_964520805.1 uncultured Acidobacteriota bacterium
CCGGTGAAGAGGAAAAGCACCACCAAGCCCCCGATCAGGTAGTTGCGGAGGCCCTGTGGGCCGATGCTCCCGCCGGCGCCGGAACCCGCGGCCCTCGCCCGTTTTCCCAGTTCCGCTATCGCCTGCCTGAGCGGCTCGATCGGATCCTCGTTTTCTCTCATTTGCCGCCTTGCTTTCTTGGTGCCCGCTCGGAAGGCACTTACGGAAGTTAGGCCGGTCTCTATGAATAGACAAATACATTGAAAAGAATTGACTCATAACATATCTGCATGTCTTCGCCAGAGCAAATCCCAGCTGCTCCTGCCGAGCGCCGGTGGCGTGGTGCGCAGGCAGCCAATCGAGACCGGCATGAAGCCCGACGACGCCTCGACGCGCCAGAGATACCAAAAAGTGCCCACGACCCTAACTCCGCAGGCCGTCCGGCACGCGGCTTTCGCGCACGACCTCGTCCAGCGCGAAGGTGTGCGGGGTGGCGGTCCACTTTCCCCAGACCGATTGGACGTTGGCAGGCAGAGGAGCGCGAGCCGGACATGTCCGTCTTCGATATGCGCAGGTGAAGAGTCAAGGTCTGCATTGTAGCGGCAGCCTTCGCTCGAACTAATCGCGAAGGACACGGTAAGGCGAATGCACGAACGTATTCTCCATGCCAGCTGTGCCCCCCATTGGGGAGGTGTCGCCACGACCGTAGCTCCACCGCGAGGCGGTGAAGCCTGCGCACCGCAGTGCGGGGACCAAAGGCAGCAAGGGCGAGCGCGCAGCCTGGCCTTGAGCCACGAGGCAGCGTAAGGAGCGGAAGCGGGAACCCGGGCTCCGCCGCACGACGGCGAAGCCTGCGTGGCCCAAGGACAAGGCTTGCGCAGCCGCGCAAGTTTGGCGCGTCAGACTCCCCTTCGGAGGCAGCAGCCCGGACGCGGATACGAGTACGGCGACCTTTAGGACTTGACTACGGTGGTGCCCCCTCCGCGGCTCGCCAAGACGGCAAGCAAGAACAACAGGGCGACCCCGCCGCCGATGACAACTGGGTTCTTGTACCAATTCCCGCCCCCGTCGTTTGTCGAAATGTTGACGTCAACCTTCGGTAAGTCCACAGCCAGAGCCGGTGTTACCGCGAGCGTAATGGCAAACAGAACCATCAAGCTGATCCATAGATTCCTTGATTTCATATCCAATCCTCGTAGTCAGGCGACTCGGCGCGCACCAAGCGAGCCAGCGACCGACGGATCGGTTTTAAGCAAGACGAATGCCAGCAGCGCAAGTCGTTCTGTATCAAGACCATGTTGCCGCCGTGGAGCCGGGGATGACCTTCGTTTTGCACAATCTACGGACTGGCATTCCCCAAAGGGGCCCGCCCGGAGCGCGCGGCGTGATCGACCCCGGTCGCGGAAGAAACCCCGGCACGTTCATCCGAACTCGTCAGCTCGAAAGCGTTCCCGCCCGGCAGCGTCTTCAGTGCTTACAGCCTTCACTCACATCAGCCGCCATCCGGGCTCCGGTTCGCCCCGATACGTCCACGAATTGAACCTGCGCAACCTGCGCTTCTGGCCGATCACGCGATATCCGTACCTGGCCTTCCCCCGGCCGCCTACTTCTGGCGGTAGGTCAGCGACGTGAGCATCGAGTAGGCCGCCCTGCCTCCAGGGGCCCTCGGCACGATCTATCCGCCGGCCCGCTGGACGAGGATCGAGCCCACTTCCAGGAGGAACCTCCCGGGCGCCTTCTCGGCCAGGAGGAACCCAACCGACGTCACGCTGGCGGGGTTGACGGGGCCCGCGCCCGGGATTGTCTGACCGAAGGACGTCGCTTCGAAGCGGTTCAGCGGAAGACGCACCTCGATCCACTCGCCCGGGCGCGTGGACGCAGCCGCCCGATACGAAAACGCCCTCATCCCGCGGGCGGTGTGGAGGTTCACTTGATACTCGCGTCCGTCCCCGCGCAACCGGACGACCAGCGTGTCGCCCACCCGCAGCCCCAGCGCCCGGGTAACGGTGCGAATCGACGTGAAGCCCCCGTTGTTCTCCAGGGACAGCGTCCCGAAGAACTCGAGCGTCCGGTTCGCGGTGATCCTGAAGCGGCCGTCGGAGACCCCTCCCATCACGCCGTCGTTCACGGCCTGCCACTCGGCAGCCGCGGCGGGTGAGTCAAAGGCGAAAAGCGAAATGCGCGACTCATCATTTCCCAAGGAGGCCCCCATTGCAGCCATCAGCATCACCATCACCATCACCATCACCATGGTCCGGAGCGTAAGTGTCAATCCCTGCCTCCAATGTCTCCGCGCAAGACGTGAATCATCGCACGGGCGCCTACGACGCGAGCGCCTTGCGCTGATGCTGCCGCACGGTCGCTGCGGCGATTACGAGGAATGGAAGGGCCGAGCCCAGAATCCTCGGGTTCCAGCTGATCAGGCCGATCACGAACATCAACCCAAAGCAAGATCCCCAGGCCACAGACTCCGAGGTCTGTCAGGGTCTTGCCGGGTCTCTTCTGAAAGACCGTCGCCAGCAGAAGCAGCTGTTCGAGGATCGGCGGTGCGCAGCCAGTTGGACCCACCAGAAAGCGATGCGCCCTGGCGTCAAACCCCGAGGAAAGAATGCGGTGTTGGCATCTCGATAAGGTTCGCCCCGAAATTCTGCGGCGACTGCGGAGCCAAACTTACGGGCTGACCGGAGTCCGGCCCGTGCGACGAATGCCCTGATAGAGGAGCCAGCCCAAAGGTCCGAACATGAAGGTCAGAAAGAGACAGGGAACGAGGAGCAGATGCGGGACGCCGCGATCGCGCGCGTCCTGCGCCTCCCATGAGCCCACGAGCAGGTCGAAAGCCAGGTAGTGCACCCAGCCGGCGAGAAGCAGCCAGGGATTGGCGAAGAACTGGGCCACGCCGGCGAGAGTCGAGAAGCTGCCGGGACCTCCCCAGTTCACGAGGATGAGCGTCGCGTAGATCGCGGCCAGTATCGCCGGGACCACCAGACCGGTGACCACTTTCGGCACCGCCCGTTGTCGCGGAAGCGCGATGAGCGCGACCCACGAAAGGAGAGCCATGAGATTCACAATCGAGAATACCTGCTCGGGAGTCATCGCGCACCTCCGACCATGAGAGGAATCCCGGTCGCGGCCTGAGCCAGCAGGAAGAGGAACACGACCGCGTAGACGGCCGCGGCCGCCCAGGGGAATCTCA
>CAZFQH010000061.1:3182-13415 GCA_964520805.1 uncultured Acidobacteriota bacterium
CGAAGATCGGCAGCGCCTGAAGGGCGTGGAGGCCGAAGAAGTGGGGCACGCGCAGATCGCCATGGGTGGTGCTCCAGCCCACGCCAGGAAGGCCAGGGCCGCCGTCCGGCCCCCCGACGGTGTGCGCACCCGCGGTGGTCAGACGTCCGGTGAGGCGGGCTTCCGCAAGTTGCGCATCGGTAGGACGGGCGGTCATCGCTCCGCCGACAGACGCGCCCAGGATGCTGAGAGTCATGCCGACGCGCAACGCCACGCCCATGGCGCGATCATCGAAGCGCTGGCGCCACAGGGCGACCGCGACGGCGATGGTCGCAAGCGTCTGGGTCACGATGGCGAGGCCCATCACCGCGAAGAGAACCGCGTCGAACGGGGTGGCCACATTGAAATGGCTGGTGGCCCCGCGCGCGGCCTGAAGGCTCACGATCGCGACCTCGATCAGCATGACGGTCACGGTCAGGCCCCCGACCACGCGCCGTGTCCGCGGCCACTCCTTCAGGTGTGTGAATACCCAGGCCAGGGTCAGCGTGTAGATGGAGGTGGAGATCGCGAACTTGGCCGGCTTGAGCCAGGCCGGCGCGCCCATGATGACCCTTGGGTCGAGGACCAGACCCGCGACCGTGCCCGCGAACACGAGCAGAAGAAGAAGCGAGGCACCGCACAGGAGCGGATCGGTCCGCCATACCGCCCGCGCGAATCCCCGGGTGCCGCCGTTCAATGCATCCGCTTTCAGAGCCTTCATGTCTTTCCAGTCCTTCCGCGCTCTCGGCGCAATGTTGTCGTTGTCAACATAAAGATAGCGACTGATGTTGACGATGTCAACACCCTGATGCCAGAATTCTTCAAGTGCCTCGATCCCGCCCGGCTCCGTACCACCACGGCGACCTGCCGCGGGCCATGCTGCGGGAGGCGGTGCGGACCCTCCAGAAACGCGGCGCCTCCGCCCTGACCCTGCGGGGGGTCGGCGAGAAGCTCGGGGTGTCCCGCACCGCCCTCTATCGGCATTTCTCAAACAAGGAGGCCCTGCTCGGAGCGGTGGCGGCCGAGGGCTTCCGCACTCTCCGCTCGGAACTGGCGAAAGCGTGGAACGAGGGCGGGCGAGGACACGCGGGCTTCGAGGCCATGGGCACCGCCTACGTCCGGTTCGCGGTGAAGCACCCCGCCCACTACAGGGTCATGTTCGGCGGCGTTCTCAGGTCCGGTGAACTGGCCCTTCCCGAAGGCGACCAGAGCGTCGACGCCTTCGGAGTGCTCGTGGAAGCGCTCGTCGACCAACAGACGCAGGGCCTGGTCCGTCCCGATGATCCGCATCAACTGGCCCTCTTCGTCTGGTCGGTGGTGCATGGCGTATCGATGCTGGCGCTTGACGGCGTCCTCAAAACTCCCGCCGAAATCGAGGCCCTCAGCCGCTACGCGAACGAGCGACTGACCGCGGGAATCGCGACGAGCCTGGTCGAGCGGCCGCAGGTGCCCTTGCCGTAGTCACTCTGCTCAAAGAGCCCGGTCTGATCGCCGCGCGCGGCCCCCTCGAGGGCGATGCCGACACCGGTGGCGTCCACCGCCCACGACCGCGATGTCCCATACGGCCTCCGGTCTTCTGGTTGCTCAGGGACAAGCCCAGCCAGGATGCGCAGTGGTGCCAGTCGGGAAAGGCGGTGGATGGCCTCGGCGAATCTTGAGTCCGTCGACGACGGAGATGCCGCTCAACAGGCCACGCCGACTTCGACTGGGCGCGCATGGTGCAAATCTCGCCGCAAAGGTGAGCGGGGCCCTTCCCAAAAGGCTGGCGAGAGATTAGGTTCCCTGCGAACGAGGGCCGCCTGGCCTTCGATGCTTCTTGAAGGAACACTCAGCCACCATGCCCCTCGCCCCCTTTGGTCGCCCCTCCGCGGACGAGTACGCGCCGTACTTCGACCGCTATATCAAGCTAGTGCCCACCGATGACTTGGTCGGATTCACGCGCGACCAGATCGCGGAAACCACGGCGCTGCTTTCGTCGATCAGCGAGGAGAAGGCGGGTAGCGCCTACGCGCCTGGCAAGTGGACGATCAAGGAGGTCCTTGGACACATGATCGATACCGAGCGGGTCTTTCAGTACCGGGCCATGAGCATCGCGCGCCTCGACCCCACACCCCTGCCCGGCTTTGATCAGGACGTGTGGAACCCCAACGGGGGCTTCAACGAGTGCTCGTTCGCGAGCCTGCTCGACCAGTGGACGCTCGTGCGGAAGGCCTTCGTGTCCTTCCTGGAGAGCCTTCCCAAAGACGCCCTCCTCCGCAGGGGACGCGCTTCCGACCTTCCCTGCTCCGTACGCGCCTTGTGCTTCATCCCCGCCGGCCACACCGTTTACCACCTGGCGATTCTGAAGGAGCGTTACCTCACGGCCTCCTGAAGGATCTGTTGGGTCTCGAAGAAGGCGTGCGCGTCCGCGTGCGACGGGTGCCCAGGATCGAAGAGGGCGATCAGGACGTTGACGTCCAGGAGGGTGGTCGTCATTCGGAGTCGCGCAACTGATTCACGAGGTCAAGGCTCGGCTTCCTGGCCCCGGCCTTCACCCGGAAGAGCGGGACCCCGTTCTTCACTCGAGGTGAGTGGCCTGACGGACCAAGTCGGAAAGGACGCGGCCGAGCGAGGTCTTTCTCTGCTCCGCCATCCGCTTCCCCATCAGGATGAGGTCGTCGTCGAGATCCAGAGTCGTACGCACGCATCAAGCATCACGCATCGCCGGGGAGCGCGTCAAGCGCCGCTGAAAGCAGAACATAAGGGCACCGTCAATGCGCGGCGGCCGGAGGGGTGTGCGTCATGATTGTCCCGGTCTTCGAAAAGAAGGCTGTGGCTCCTTTGAGTCCCGGCGCCGCCCGCGCGGGACCAGGGGGGAGAAGCTCAGAAGTACAGGTGCAGCTGAGCGAGGAGAGTCTTGCTAACCGAGGAAGTCTTCCGGTCCTTGTCGCGATAGTAGAGAAGCCCGAGGTTCACGTGCGTGCGGGGCAGCCAGTCGATGGCGGCCCCCGTCCGGACGACGCCGCCCGAAGTGTCCCCGGGGTTGGTCCGAAGCTGCGGGGTGAACTTCAGCCAGACGCCGCGATGAGCTTCAAACGACGTCTCATTCGCGAGCGTGTACGAGGACCCGCGCCCTCCCTCCTGGGAGCGAACGTTGCCCTCGGTCCAGACGCTCCAGCGCCTCGACGGGGCGAAGCCGAATGCCAGGCCGCCCATGCGGACGGCGCCGCCCCGGTCGTTGTTCGCCCGGCGGAGCGCGGACAACACCAGCGACTTCGACCCAGGCAAATCGAACTGCGCGCGCGCACTCGCCGTGAAAGAGGCGGTACCGTCATCGTCAATCAGCGACGCCGCTCGGCCCGGGCCAAGGGAGACCTGGAACAGCGCCTTCTCCGAAGATCGGCTCAGCTCGACCCCGTAGATCTGGTCGTGCATGTCGAAACCCAGAGACCGGCGGGTGAAGGTCGTGTGATCGGCAACCCGCACTCCGTAGGCCGGAAGGAAGCGACCGGCCCGGATGCCAAGACCCTTCGTCGACTGGTAGGCGACCCAGTGTTCGAAGGAGTCGATCTCCGCCTTCGCGGCGCGACCCTGACGGCCGACTTCCGCGTAGAGCGTCCATGCGTTCTTCTGGAACGCGATCGTCACATCCGCGTTCATCATGAAGTTGCGGGATAGCGAGCCGCCCGTGAAGTCGACCTCGAGTCGCGCCGGACGCAGGGTCACGCCCATCTGCAGCGCGCCCAAAGAGTCGCCGAGCGCTCCATAAAGGAACTCGTGCTCCCGGCTCGCGGCGGCACCCGACTTGAAGGTGGAGAGCTCTTCTTTAGAGAGAGAACGGCCATACGCGGTCAGCAATCCGCCCCCGGTCGGTGAGAAGTGGCAAGTGGCGCAACGCGTGTATTGCTTGCTCAGGAACATGGGCTCCGCCTCGGCGAGGGAAGTCACGCAAACCGCAAGCGACAAAGCGAACAGAATTCGTCTCGCGTTCATTTGACCTCCTGACCCGCGGGTGCGGCTTCAAGCACAACCGACACCTGCACCTCGTCGCGGACCCCGACGCCTAGATACCGAGGCGACTGGATGCTGAAATCGGGCAGGCGCACCGGGAAGCGCGCACTGATGTGCATGGATGTCCCCGAGCGGCGGACCTCGGCGCTTCCTTCAACACGCCGGGTGACCCCATGCAGCAGCAGGTCGCCCGCGAATCGGGTCTTCCCCTGGACGTTCGCGGCATCGGCATCAGGAAGGGTGATCGAGGAAAGAATGGCGCTCGTGAAATCCGGACCCTTGGAGATCTCGAGGTAGTTGTCCTTCATGTGCTGGTTGCGAAGTCCGATTCCGGTGTCGAGTCCTTCGAGCGGCATCTCAATTTTCCCTTCGAAGAGCGCGGGCTTCGCTGCCTTCACGGACAAAGAGCCTGTGAGCCCTTCGCCCCGAGCTTCGAAGGACCCGCCCACGGTGAGCGGACACAGGACACGCACGGTGCCCTGGACAATGCGCCACTGGTCCTTGCTCAGGTCTTGGGCCAAAGCGGACCCGGACAGGGCCAATAGGAGTACGACGCCGAGGCTCCTCATATTGTGATGGTGAGCGAACTGCCGGAGAACACGGTCGCGAAGGATCTGAGAGAACTGACCGCGGGGCCGGTGAGGACCCGGCCGGTGGTATCGAATCGGGATCCGTGGCACGGACACACGAACGCTCCGCCGTCGCCATTGGCGATAAGACAGGCCTCGTGGGTACAAATCGCGGTAAGGGCGGTGAACGTCGACGTTCCGGTGCGGGCAACCAGGAGCGAGGTCGAGCCGGCCTGGACAAGGGCCTGCCCGCCGGTCGCCGCGAGCGCGGAGCCCGCGGCGATATCCACTGTGACCTGATTTCCGACCGCGGTGCCCGTGAGTCGAACAAGGGAGGGCGAGGTCATGCCGCTGGGCGAGGTGGTGCTGCTGCCTCCCCCACCGCCACCGCATCCGGGAATGGTTGATAAGACTCCGCCCGCGGCGGCGGTGCGGCAAAGCCCGCCACAGAATTCGCGTCTGGTTTGCATGAATGACTCCGTTAAATGGATATGAGTGTCCTGTCGACCTATCGGCCGCGCAGAGAAGATTTCACATCCTAGCAATAGGCGTGCCCCACAAAACGCCAATTGGGCCTTCGGAGTGTCTACGGCAGATGACGGATGTCGACTGGATTGTGCGGAAGGCCTTAAGTGACGCCATTCCCGGCCTCCTGATCAAGGCTGATCGACATGTCGAGAAACTCAACGCGCTGGCCCACGGTCACCTGCGCGCCCGACAAAGCAATCTCCCGGCCCGCACATCTCTCTCAGGTGGACCGTCAATCGTGCGCGCACGCAGCCAGCCAGATCCCCCTTCGTTGGCCGGTAACGGTCCTGCAGGTCCTTCAGCGGGAAGCGGGCACCAGGCGCCCGACTCGACGCGCCGACGCAGTCTTCACCTTCGAAGCCGTCGGGCCTAAAGCCGCGGCTTCATAGAGCGCCTCCGGCGCGATATCCGCACCATTGGGCCAGGCGACCGTTCCGCCATCAAGAAAGAACCGCTGGAAGTACTTCACATCCTTGAGCGGCGCGAACACCGGACCTTTGAGCCACAGTCGACCGGACCTCGTCGCCCCAGGCCAAGATCGCTTTGTTTCGATCGCTGTTCCGGGGTCGCGACGATGTGTATGCGCGCCGATTCGAAAGCCGGAAGACCGGTAAATCCGGCTACGCGCCCGCGTGCTCGAACGAATGGGTGCGCGGCGTCTGCGAGAAGCCCCGCATCAAGTGCGCCGAGTGCCCCAACCGGCGGTTCCTTCCCGTCACTGACGACGTCATCCGCTGGCACCTCTCAGGCTACGATCCCGAAGGCCTGCCCTTCGTCGCGGGCCTCTATCCGCTGCTCCAGGATGAGACCTGCTTCGTTCTTGCCGTGGACTTCGACAAGGCCGGTTGGCGCGAGGATGCCGCGGCGTTTCTCGAAACTTGCCGGCGATTGAATATTGAAGCCGCTCTCGAACGTTCACGTTCGGGGCAAGGTGCGCACGTCTGGTTTTTCTTCGAGGAGGCCATTCCGGCGGTGCTTGCCCGGAGACTCGGATCGCACGTTTTGACTGAGACGATGGAGGGCAGGCCCGATGTCGGCCTGGATTCGTATGACCGCCTCTTTCCGAATCAGGACACAATGCCGCAGGGAGGGTTTGGAAACCTGATCGCCTTGCCCCTTCAGATGGGACCGCGCAAACAGGACAACGGCGTCTTCCTTGACGACAACTTCGCCCCCTGGCCAGACCAGTGGGCGTTTCTGGCCAGCGTGGGCCGTATCAACCACGCGCAGATCGAAGCCATTGTTCAGGACGCTGAACGACAGGGCCGAGTTCTGGGTGTCCGTATGCCGCTACAAGACGACGGCGACGACGCACCATGGACGTCACTGCCGTCGCGACGTCCGAGGGAAGTCGCCATCGTCGGCGCCCCTCAGACACTGGAACTGATCCTCGGCAACCAGATCTATATCGCAAAAAACGGACTTCCCCCGGCGCTCCGCAACCGGTTGCTCCGCCTCGCCGCGTTTCAGAATCCCGAGTTCTATAGGGCACAGGCCATGCGGTTGTCCACCTATGACAAACCTCGCGTGATCGCTTGCGCCGAGGATCACCCGCGCCATATCGGCCTGCCTCGTGGATGCCTCGCGGAGGTTCGGTCGACGCTGAGGGCCTTGGGCGTTCGCGTAAGCGTTCGCGACGAGCGCCACGCAGGCAGCCCTTTCGAGGTGAGGTTTCAGGGCGAGTTGCGGCCCGATCAGAGGGTGGCGGCAGACGCCATGCTGGCTCACGACACGGGCGTGCTGGCGGCTTCGACCGCGTTCGGCAAGACCGTGGTGGCGTCGTGGCTCATCGCGCAGCGCGGAGTCAGCACACTTGTGCTGGTGCATCGGCGTCAACTGCTCGACCAGTGGATTGAGCGACTCTCAGTGTTTCTCGGCATCCCGAGGAAATCGATCGGTCGAATCGGAGGCGGGCGAACCCGCCCGACCGGGCTGCTCGATGTCGCAGTCATTCAGAGTCTCGTGAAGATGGGTGTGGTTGACGATCGCTTGGCCGGCTACGGCCATCTCATCGTCGACGAGTGCCATCACCTCTCGGCCCACAGCTTCGAGCAAGTGGCGCGAGGGGCCAAGGCGCGATTCGTGGCGGGACTGTCAGCGACCATTGCCCGTAAAGACGGCCACCACCCGATCATCTTCATGCAATGCGGGCCGGTGCGGCATCGAGTGAACGATCGCGCGCAGGCGAAGGCTCGCCCGTTTGAGCATCTTGTCCTCGTGCAGGCGACGCCCTTCCACCCGACACGGGCCCCTGATCCAGACAAGAGGTTGGAGTTCCAGGCCCTCTACCGGGATCTGGTGGACGACGAATCGCGGAGCCGTCGAATCTGCGACGACGTGGTGGAGTCGGTGAACGCCGATCGATCGCCACTGGTCCTGACGGAGCGGAACGATCATCTCGACCGACTGGAGCAGGGGCTCGTCGGTAGCGTGCGCCACGTAGTGGTCCTGCGCGCCGGGCTGGGCAAGAAGCAACGTCAGGCCGTGACCGATCGGCTGGCCGCTATCTCTCGATACGAGCCGCGAGTCATCCTCGCCACCGGCAAGTATGTCGGAGAAGGATTCGACGATCCGAGACTGGATACGCTGTTCCTGACCCTTCCGGTCTCATGGCGCGGAACCATCTCGCAATATGCCGGCCGTCTGCATCGGCTCTACGACGGCAAGCGACAGGTGCGCATCTACGACTACGCGGATCTCAACGTTCCGATGCTGGCGCGGATGTTCGACCGGCGTTGCCGCGGCTACGAATCCATCGGCTACACGATTCTCCTTCCGGCGAGTGCCATACCCGGCTGGCCCGAAGACGTGATCCTGCCCTCGGACCCAATATGGAAACGCGACTATTCCGGTAGCGTTCGCAGACTCGTTCGTGACGGCATCGGGCCACCGCTGGCAAACCTCTTCGTCCACGTCGCCCGGGCGGTACCGCAAGACGCAGAAGGTGTGGCTCGGGCACGGAGCGCGACCATTCGGAATCGTACGGGAGCGCGATCAGATCCTCGGACCTACTTCCGGCGGCCGGCGATGATGCGGTCGTACTCGCTGTGGTGGCCGATCCAGAACCAGACTACGTCGAAACCAGTCTCAACGCCGACTGCGCGGTAGTGGGTACCAATTCGAACGGAGCACAATCGGCCCACTTTCTTAAAGTGAAGCGATCGGTGTCGTCGGCCTTGAGTAGCTCGTAGTTCCCGTCGGCGAGTCGCCGGACAGCCTCAGGCAGCTCCGAATAGAACTGCCAGAACTTTGGGCTTGCGCGGTGCTTCACATCTCCCGGCAAGGACCCTCGCGCAGATCGGCGAGTGCCTCGTCCGCCAGGGCATCCAGACGTCCGCCCGCGACGTCTTTCTCGAACTGCTTGTCCCAGGCCACAGAGTCAAATTGGAAGAAGGCGACCAGAATGGCATTGCCGCGCTCGCTGGAAAGGCGGGGCTTGACTCTAAGGTCGAAGAGAACGTCGTCGACCAGGCGCTCCATACGCGACCGCGAACTGAGGACGTTCTGCATCGTCCCCCACTTCTCGCGAAGGGCCGCTTTCTGCCACTCGTTCAGCCCCTTGGTCTTGGCGTCAAACCAGGCGTCGATCTTCTCGGTCGAGCCGAGCCGCTGGTCGATGTCGCGGGCCTCATAGACGAGGTCGAGCACCACGCCATCCTCGACGCCCTCGCTGAACTTGTAGGTGTGGATGTAGCCGCCGAACACCTCCATGTTGGTCTGGCTGTCCCGCTTGAGAAGCGGCGTGCCGGTGAAACCGATGAAGACGGCGTTCGGCATCATCGTCTTCATCTCACGATGCAGCTTGCCGCTCTGAGTCCGGTGGCACTCGTCCACGAAGACGAAGACCTCCCCGATGGTCTGAGACGGCTGGCCCTCCAGATCCCTGAGGAAGGCTTCGAAGTCGTCGACCTCCCTCCGGCCGAACTTGTACACCAGTGAGCAGAGAAGGCGCGGCAAGGGCTGGCTGAGCTGGGACATGAGGTCCCGGCCGCTCGCACTGCGCTTGATGGGCACGCCCGCGCCTAGGAAGACGCCCTCGATCTGCTTGTCCAGCTCGTCGCGGTGGTGATGATGGCGACGCGGGCCTTCGGGTTGTTCTCCAGAATCCACTTCGCGAGACGCACCATCACCAGGCTCTTCCCACTGCCCTGGGTGTGCCAGATGATGCCGCCCTTGTAGCCGCGCACGTGTTCCTGGGCGGCTTTGACGCCGAAGTACTGATGCGCCCGGGGCAGCTTCTTGATGCCGGCGTCGAAGAGGACGAAGTCGTGCACCAGTTCAAGCAAGCGGTCCTTCGTGCACATCTTCAGCAGGTACTTGTCGAGCTTGAGCCGCTCGTTGTCCTGCTCGTCCTCCTTCCAGCGGAGGAAGAGCTTCTCTCCGTGCCCACCGTGCCGTACTGAAGGCCCTCGGAGTCGTTGCCCGCGAACACGAACTGCACCGTGCTGAAGAACCACGCATTGAACTCGCGCTGCTGGTTCGAGAGGCTCTGGCGGATTCCGTCGCCGATCGAGACGCGGCTGTTCTTCAGCTCGATCACACCGATCGCGATGCCGTTTACGTAGAGAACCAGATCAGGCCGGCGTTCCAGTGGCCCGCGAAGAGTCACTTCCTCGGCCATCGCGAAGTCGTCCGCGTGAGGGTCGCTCCAATTGATGAGATGGACCTTGGCGGAAGGCGCGCCGGCCTCCACCTTCACGTCCACGCCGTAGCGAAGGAGTGAGTAGACGGCCTGACTGTTGTCGTAGAGGTCGCGGTTTGGATTGTCGGCCTCGGTGCGCAGCTTGAAGATCGCGGCGCTGATTTCTGCCGCGCTGTAGCCAGACTTCATCAGGCGCGCGGTGAGGAGGCCTTCCTCGATATTGCTGTTCGCCTCACGGTCGCTCCAGTCGCCGAGGTAGCGATAGCCCAGTTCATTCCGAAACAGATCGATGACGCGGTTCTGGGTGACCCGCTACGCCTGGCCGACCGGGCTCACTTCGGAACCCTCCGGTCGCGGGTTTCTGGGGTAGTCGTACCCGAGAACGGGAAAACGTCCCAGTGGCCGCCTTTGTCTGGGCCTACGCGGATAACCAGGCCCAAACGCTTGAGACGCCGAATCTGCCATTCGATCCCCATCCTGCTGAGG
>CAZFQH010000062.1:0-3128 GCA_964520805.1 uncultured Acidobacteriota bacterium
TGGCCCAGGATGCGCGGAAGCCGATGTTTCTGCTGAAGCCGGCTGACGGTGCAATCGGGGGCCACGCCACGGCGGTGCAGGATTGCTACAAACAATTCCGCGCCTTGGCAGAATCGCATTCTTGCGGAGAGCGCTTGACGCTACGCCCGGCTGCTTGGGCGTCATGAACCGGACGCTTCTGGATTAAAACTAAAAGGCGAAGGAGACGCTGGGCAGGGACGAGTACGCGGAACCCGCGGCCGGTGTCTAGGCTGCGCGCTCCCGTCGCTCCGCCGGGAGTGCATCCCGCCTGCGCTCGGGGCCAGGCCCCTGACCGTTCGGCCCACAGTGGCCTGAGGTCAAGGCTGCGCGGACCGCGGCCGTTACCTCTTCGCCTTTTGCCAAAGCGCTTCCATTTCGTCCAGGGTGGCGTCCTTCGGCGTCCGGCCCTGGTCGCGCAGGCCCTGTTCGACGAAGGCGAAGCGTTTGCGGAACTTCCGGTTCGTTCCTCGCAGAGCCGTTTCGGCATCGACCTCCAGCTTTCGGGCCAGGTTGATCACCGCGAACAGCAGGTCGCCAATCTCGTCTTCGAGACGTTCGTGGCGGCCATCCTCGGGTTCCCGCATCGCGGCGGAGATCTCATTCAGCTCTTCCTCGATCTTTCCCCGCACGTCCTCGGGTTTCGCCCAATCGAATCCGACCTTCGCTGCCTTCTCTGAAACCGCCTGCGCCTCCATCACCGCGGGAGTGTGCCGATGGACCGCGTCGAGGATCGAGGCGTGGGCGGCAGCGCCACTCGCCGCCCGTTCCTGCCGCTTCATCTCTTCCCAATTGCGCAGGACCGCCTCGGACGTGGCCGCTTCAACCGCTCCGAAGACGTGGGGATGCCGGCGCACCATCTTGTCCGCCACCCCGCCGATCACATCTTCGATTGTGAAGTCCCCGGCCCGTTTCGCGATGTCGGAATGGAAGACCACGTGCAGGAGGATGTCTCCCAACTCCTCTTTCAGGTTGGCGGCGTCGCCGGTCTCGATGGCGTGGACCACTTCGTAGGCTTCCTCGAGCGTGGCCTGCCGAAGGGTCAGGTGAGTTTGCTCGCGATCCCACGGACATCCGCCTTCGGACCTCAATCGGTCGATGATGCTGACAAAATGGTCGAACGATGCCTTCTTCGATGTTTCTTCCATGGCCGTCTTTATGTTCGCACGGCGGCCCGACCGTGGGGTGCGGGTGGTGAGCCGGGTTGCCGAGGCGCTCAAGGACTCGTTCGGCTACTCGTCGTTTCGCCCCCATCAAGAGGAGATCGTCTCCGCGGCTCTGGCCGGTCGCGACGTGCTGGCTCTTCTGCCCACCGGGGGAGGGAAGTCCCTTTGTTTTCAGCTACCTGCCGTGCTTGGCCAGGGCTTGACTCTGGTCATCTCACCCCTTATCGCCCTGATGAAAGACCAGGTCGATGGCCTTCAGGCAAACGGAGTCGAGGCCACCTTCCTGAACTCCTCTCTAGACTCGGATGACGCGCGCGAACGCTACCGAGGCCTGTGGCGCAACCAGTATCGCCTTCTTTATGTCGCACCTGAGCGCCTCTTTCAAGCGACGTTCATGAAGTCTCTTGGGGAATGGCCGGTCGAACGGGTGGCGATCGACGAGGCTCATTGCATCAGCGAATGGGGCCACGATTTTCGTCCGGAATACCGGCGTCTTGTCGAACTGCGCGAGCGCTTCCCGAAGATCCCGTTCATGGCTCTGACTGCCACCGCCACCGAGCGGGTGCGCAAAGACATCAGCCAGCAGCTTCGGCTGAACGATCCGTTTGTTTCTATAGGCAGCTTCAACCGCCCCAATCTCGCCTATCGGGTGATTCCCAAGTCGAAGCCCGCCGACCAGGTGCGGCGGCTGATTGCCGCCCACCGGGGTGGGGCCGGCATCGTCTATTGCGCCAGCCGGAAGGCGGCCGAGTCGGTGGCCGAGAGCCTGCGCGACGCGAACATCCCCGCGCGTCCCTATCACGCGGGCCTCTCGGATCACGACCGTTCGAAGAACCAGGAGGCCTTCGTTCGCGACAAGATCCAGGTCATCTGCGCCACCGTGGCCTTCGGTATGGGCATCGACAAACCCAACGTCCGGTTCGTCATTCATCACGACCTGCCCAAAAACGTCGAGGGCTACTACCAGGAAACCGGCCGCGCCGGCCGCGATGGCCTCGCTTCCGAGTGCGTGCTGCTCTTCAGCGCGTCGGACGTGGCGAAGCAGCTTGGCTTCATCGAGGAGATCACCGACGAAACCGAAAAGCGCGTGGCCAAAAACCAGTTGCGACGCATGATCGACTACGGAGAGACCACCAACTGCCGTCGCGCGAATCTGCTCGAGTATTTCGCCGAGCGTTTCTCCGAGCCGAACTGTGGAGGCTGCGACAACTGCCTGACGCCGCGCGAACGCTTCGATGCGAGCATTCCCATGCAGAAGCTTCTCTCGACGGTCTATCGCGTTCGTTCGGCGAGTTCCTCGATGGGACGGGCCGCGACCTTCGGTCTCATGCACCACGCCAACATCCTCACCGGGAAAGCCACGGAACAGACCGCGCGGTGGAACCACGAAGGCCTGTCGACCTGGGGCATCGGCCATGAGTTTTCGCGCGAAGAGTGGCAGCAGATCGGGCGTGAGGCGGTGCGACGTGGGCTGCTGCACCAGATGAGCGGCGACTATCCGACCGTGGACCTCACCGGGGCGGGTGCGGATTTCCTGAAAACCCGCGGCACACTCGAAATGCCGCGGCCAGTGGCGCCCAGGAAGGCGGTGGCCGCGGCGGGCGAGAAGCGGGGGCGTAGCACCCGCGTCAATGCCGACGAGGCACCGTTCGACGAGGCGCTTTTCGAGAAGCTCAAAACCGTCCGCCGCACCTTCGCCGACGAACGGAACGTCCCCGCCTTTGTCATCTTCGGCGACGCGACCCTCCGAACCATGGCCCGGGAAAGGCCCACCACCGCCGAGGCGTTTCTGGCGGTCAGCGGCGTCGGCCCGGCGAACGCGCTGCGGCCGAGCAAGGTCAACAACTCGGCCAGCCACGCCGAGCGGTCGGCGTCGGTCTGAAACTCCACGTCCCCGACCGCGTCGAGCAGGTCGGCGACGGCCCGCACGGCGTCGGCGTGGGT
>CAZFQH010000062.1:3138-13316 GCA_964520805.1 uncultured Acidobacteriota bacterium
CGCCTGATCGGAGCCTTGCGCGGCAGAGGACCGCGCGGTTCGGATCCGCGCCTTGCAGGCTCTTCGTTTCGGGTGGAGACCGTGCCCGCGGGGACGACACTCGGGGTGCTCACCGGCTGAACGCCTCGCCCTTGCTTTGGCCGAAGTCGGCTTGGGCTAGAATCCCAGGGTTACCCCGGATCGAGCTGGCTGGCCGACCTTGAGCCGAGCCGCTATATATGACGGCGCCTGAAACGAACTCGCCGCGGTTCCGGCAGGTACTCGAGCTGTTGGCGTTCCTCTGGTTGCTGGGTGGCTCGATGGTCTTCTTTCCCCTGCGCGAGATCGTGGATCACTTTCGATTCACTTCCGGCCATCCCCGGATCCGGGCCGAGGTGCTCTCCTCAGCCCCCGAGAGCCTGGGGTCCGACACCGCTACGATGGTGGTGCGATTCGCGCTCGACGACGGCACCGAGCACATCTCCGGGATCAACGTCCCGTTCGGCGGCACACCGAAACGCGGTCAACAGATCGAGATCGCGTACGACCCTAAGCAGCCCGACCAGGCCCGCTGGGTGGGTGGATTCTGGGCTCAACTCGGCGCCCAGCTGGGGATTCTGATCATCGGTCTTGTGGTGTTGGGCTTCAGTGGTTGGTGCATCGCGCGACTCGACCGCACAGAGAACGGTCTGCCTGATCCTCGCGTCGCTTCTTCTGCTCCTGGCCGCCTGGTCACTGAGGCCGCGCGCCGATGATCGCCGTTCACTGTCCCATGCAGCAAGCGCAGCAGGCCCGGGTGCTCTCCTCCATCAGCGGTTCATGGAGCTGCTGCACTTCGGTGTTGCCGGGTTGCCGGGTCAGCAACGGGCAGGCTCCTGTCATGCGCGCTTTCCTGTTCCTCTCTCCGTCAATCGCCGTCGTCTTTCTTCCGACCGTCGCATGCCCGTCGGCGGAGCCGCTCGAGTGCGGATAGGCTCTGCGGCGTGAGCACTCCGAACGCGAAGGGAGCGAGCAAGTTGTGGCACGCGGCGCGGCGCGGCGAGCGCGACGTGGTGGAACGAAGCCTCGCGGCCGGTGTCGATCCAAACGGCGCAGAATCTCCGCCCAACGCGAGCACGGCGTTGATGGAAGCGGCGCGGCGGGATGATCTCGAGATGTGCGAGTTGCTCGTCTCGCGAGGGGCGTCGCTCGCCGCCGTCGACGGCATCGGGCGCACCGCGATCCACCACGCCGCGCACACCGGCGCGCTGCGCGTGCTGACCTGGCTCCTTGACCGCGGCGCGGACATCGAGCTGCGCGACCAGCCCGGCCAAACGCCGCTGGTCTGGGCGGGGCGCAGCGGCAGCGTAGCCCTGGTGGAGCTCCTTCTCGACCGCGGCGCCGACCCCACCGCCGCCGACCGCCACGGACGCACGGCGCTCGAAGCGTTCGTCGTCGCGCGGAGAGACGATCCTCGGCGTGCAGCCATCCTCGGCCGGCTGTCCACCTCCCTATCGGCGAAGGCCGTGGCCGCGGCCACCGACGTCGCATTGCGGCTCGGCGACGCGCTCGCGGTCGAAGTGCTCTCCACGTCGGGCGACGCGTCGATGCTGGTCACACTGGGCGACGCTGGCGTCGACGCGCCCGCGGCCGTCGATGCCTTGATCGCCAAGGGCGCCGACCCCAATGGGAGCAACGCACGCGGAGAGCGACCGCTCACCGCTGCAGCCGCGCGAGGCAAGATCGGCGTCCTTTCGAGGCTGCTTCACGCAGGCGCGGAGCCCGACGCGCGCGGCGTGGGTGGACAGACGGCGCTCCACCGCGCGGCGCGGGGCGGGCACGCCCCGTCCGTCGAGGCGCTTCTCGCCGCGGGGGCCGGACTCGAAACCCTCGACGACGAGGGCCTGACGCCGCTCCTCGCGGCGCTCGCCGGCCGTCAGGAAGTGATCGCCCACCGCTTGCTCGATGCGGGCGCCAATGCGCGCGCCGAGACGACGAAGGCCATCGTCAACCTCGCCACCAACACAATCCTGGTCGCGCTCGGCGACATGGACCCCTGGTGCTTCGAGCGCGCGCTCTTTCGTCGCATCGACGCCACGCTCGTGCGCAGGCTGTTGGAGGGCGGCGCACCCCTCGGGCCGGTTCGGTACGGGCTGACGCCTCTCCACGTCGCCGCGGGCAATCCCTGCGGTCAGGAAGCGGTGACGGTGCTGGTGGCGCACGGCGCGGATCCCGACGGAGCGGACGACCGGGGCGAGACGCCTCGCGCCATCGCCGCACGCAGCACCGAAGCGGGGATGCGCACCGTCTTTGGCAGCGCGCCCACGCCAAGACAGGCTGAGCGCGCACGGGGGTCGGGACCCTCGTCGTAATCTTCACCGGCCCAAAAACGTCAAGAACTCCCGTCGTGCCCTATCGCGATGGCGAGATCACCGTCTAACCTCCACCCCCCGTCCATCAGACACCGAGGTCTCTAATGAAGCCACTCGTGGCCCTTGCCTTCCCACTCCTTCTTTCCCAGCCGACCGCGGCCCCGCCGGAGGATATCGGCGCCCGCCTGATCGCGGATAAGGCCATCGTGGCGGCACTCGATCGCGCCAAGGTTAACGAACCCGAGATCATCGCCGAGCAGATCCGGATTTGCGAGATCCCGGCTCCGCCGTTCGCGGAGGAGAAGCGCGGCCTGGAGTTCAAGAACATCTTCACGAAGCTCGGCCTGCGGAATGTCCGCATCGATCCGATCGGGAACGTCTTGGGCGAGCGTCCGGGCCGCGGCCCGAAGCCGCACCTGGTGATGGCGGCCCACCTCGACACCGTCTTTCCAGCCGAGACCGATGTCAAGGTCAAGCGGGAGGGCTCTTGGCTCAAGGGTCCGGGCATCGGCGATGACTGCCGGGGCCTCGCCGTCCTCATCGGTGTCATCCGGGCTTTGGACGAGGCCAAGGTAGTGACCGAGGGCTTGATCACCTTCGTCGCGAACGTGGGCGAAGAGGGCCTGGGTGATCTGCGTGGAACCAAGGCGCTGTTCAACGAGACCCTGAAAGGAAAGATCGACCGCTTCGTTTCCGTGGACGGTACCGGGCTTGGCATGACCCATGTTGGCGTTGGCAGCTTCCGCTACCGGCTCACCTACAAGGGCCCCGGCGGGCACAGCTACGGTCAGTTCGGCCGCGTCAACCCGATTCATGCGCTCGGCCGAGCCATCGCCAAGGTTTCCGAGTTCGAGGTGGCCCAGGAGCCGAAGACCACCTTCAACGTCGGCCGCATCGGAGGCGGGACCTCGGTGAACTCGATCCCGTTCGAAGCCTGGGCCGAAGTTGACATGCGGTCGCACGACAAAGCGTCCCTTGATGCCCTGCACGCGAGATTCCTGGCCGCGGCCGACGAAGCGGCCATCGCCGAGAACAAGCGGTGGAACGACGGCACTATCACGGTTGAGAAGAAAAGCGTCGGCGTGCGTCCCCCAGGATCCACGCCGAAGACCGACTACGTGGTGGTCGCCGCGGCATCGGTCACGCGGGCGTTGGGCTTTCCGGTGGAGTGGAGCCAAAGTTCCACGGATTCGAACGTTCCCATGGGCCTCGGAGTTCCCGCGATTACCATCGATGGCGGCGGAGACGGGAAGGACGCCCACGCGCTGACGGAGGCCTTCGACACCACCGATTCGTGGAAGGGCACGCAGCGGGCCATTCTCATCGCGGTCGCGCTTTCGAGGTAAAGGCTCTCGTTCGTTTCGGAGTGCCTTATCATTTAGCCCATGCGATTCAATTCACTCCTCTTTGTCGTTGCCGCGAGCGCGCTGGCGGTCACCGCTCCCCAGGCCCCCGTGCAGGCCCAAGCCGCGGGCAAAGTCACCGGCAAGATCCTGTTCAAGGGTGTGGCCCCCGATCCCATCAAGATTCGGATGTCCGCGGACCCTCGTTGCATGAAGTCGAATCCGAGCGGCGCCGAGAGGAAACAGATCGACGGAGTGAACGGGGGCCTCGCCGGAGTGATTGTCTCGATCAAGTCCCCGGTGAAGGGTACGTTCCCCCCGCGGACCACTCCCGTCCTTCTCGATCAGGTCGGCTGCATGTATACCCCGACCACGATCGCCCTCCAGGTCGGCCAGCCCCTGACCATGCGCAACAGCGACGAGACCCTCCACAATATCCACCCCCGGCCCACGGTCAACACCGGCTTCAACGTCGGGCAGCCGCGCAAGGGAATGGAGACGGTGAAATCCTTCGACAAGGCTGAGACCTTCTTTCCGGTGGGCTGCGATGTGCATCCCTGGATGCGGTCGTACATCGCGGTTTTCAACCACCCATTCTTCACCATCACGAAGGACGACGGGACCTTTGAGATCCCCGGCGTCCCTCCGGGCGACTACGAAATCGAGGCCCAGCACCCCACACTCAAAGTGATGACCGGCAAGGTCTCGGTGAAGGCCGGAGCCGCGGGCACGCTCGAGCTGACATTCACGCTCAAGTAGAGCCCTTATGAGCCTCCTCGCCCTCGCCCTGCTCACCGGCTGGGCCACCTCGAATTCCGCCCAGCTCGCGAAGGGCAGGGAAGTCTATGAAATGGCCTGCATCGCCTGCCATGGCGAAAGCGGGGCCGGGAATCCGGAATGGGAGAGCGAGGTGCGGCCGGTGTCGTTCGCGGACTGCGGGACCACCGCCGAGCCGTCCGCTTTGTGGAAGTCGGTTGTGGTCAACGGGGGTCCAAAACACGGACTCTCGGAGGTCATGCCTGCCTTCGGCGAAGCGTTTCCCCCCGAAGAGCTGACCGCGGTGGTCGCCTATTTGAGGACGTTCTGCAAGACCGCGGATCGGTACCCGCCGGGCGATCTCAACTTCCGCCGGCTGATTGCCACCGGCAAAGCGTTTCCCGAGGCCGAGGTGGTCTTGAAGACGAAGATCGTCCCTGGAGAAGGGGAGACCGAACTCGAGTTCGTGTACGAGAACCGCATCGGTCCCCGCTTCCAGTACGAACTCGAATTTCCTTTGCGACCCAAGGCCACCGACCAGGGATACGGAGCCGGTATCGGCGACCTGGTGGTGTCCTTCAAGTACGTGCTGGGATTCAACCTCGCGAAACTCCAGATCTTCTCGACCGGGCTTGAGCTTGCACTTCCGACGGGAAGCGAGAAGAAGGACCTGGGGTCGGGGACCGCGGTCTTCTCGCCTTACTTCGCGTTCGGCAAGGGCATTCGCAGCAGCGTGTTCCAGGCCAAGGTGGCGGTTGATCTGCCCGCGGACCGCGATCGCGCGGCCAGGCAGTACCGTTACGCCATCGCATACTCTTTTCCGCCCATCGGATTCTCTCGCACGGGCTACGTGCCTGCGTTGGAACTTGTGGGTGCTTACAACCCCAAAACCAAGGGCCATGCCCAGACCGCGGTCATCGGGCTTTCCAAGGCTCTCAACAAACTCGGGCATGTGATTGGTTCGGTGGGCGTGGGGTTTCCCCTCCGGCCGAGCGGCGGCCCCAAGCCCAAAGAGTTCCGCGCCTACCTCTTGTGGGACTTCGGTGACGGCCCTCTGTGGACCGGTTGGTAGTTCAAAGGACGGCAGAATAGCCGGGGCTGGTCAGGAACTGGTCGGTTGTTCGATACTCCGCATCATGCTCGCAACCTCCACCGGATCCGGGGTGATTCCGTCTCCCGTGTTTTGGTTCTTCAAGGGCAACCCGGCGGAGTTCCGACCGCCGCGGGTTCATGACGAGACGGGCGCCCGTTCTGGCAAACCGCACATCCGTTGTCCCGCCTGCGCCTGGGAGCCGCGACAGGACGACTTTTGGAGCTGCGTGTGCCTCTATTCCTGGCACACCTTCGACACCGGGGGAGTCTGCCCGTCGTGCGACCGGCGATGGACGGAAACCCAGTGCCTGAAGTGCCATGCCTGGTCGAGGCATCTTGACTGGTACACGGACGACGATGAGGACGTGAACCCCGTTTGAAGGCGGTGGTTCTGGCCCGTGGTCTTGGGACCCGGATGATGGCTCACGACGAGTCGGCGAAACTCCTTTCCGCGCAGGAGGCGGTGGCGGGCACGGGCGTCAAGTCCCTGGTGCCCATCGAGGGTCGCCCCTTTCTCGACTACGTTCTGTCCGGGCTCGCCGATGCGGGTTGCGACGAGATGTGTCTGGTGATAGGTCCCGAGCACCACGTGATCCGCGAGCGATACACGGCCATCGTCCCTCCGCGTCGATTTCGAGTGGCCTTCGCGATTCAGGACAAGCCGCAGGGCACCGCCGATGCCGTGCTCGCCGCCGAAGCCTTCGCGAACCGCGGGGAGTTCCTGGTCATCAACAGCGACAACTACTACCCCCTGCAGGCACTTCGCGCTCTGATTTCACTCGGTCGTCCCGGGACGATTCTCTTCACGCCCTCTGGCCTGATCTCCCACTCCAACCTCGAGGCCGCGAGAATTCGGGGCTTCGCCCTCGCGATGCTGGGCGAGGATGGTTGCCTCGATGGACTGGTAGAGAAGCCTGACGAAAAGGAGCTCCGCGGGCGCGGCGCCGCACCGCTCATCAGCATGAACTGCTGGCGATTTCCTTCTGCGATCTTCACGGCCTGTCGCGGTCTCACGGCTTCTCCGCGCGGCGAATTTGAAATCACCGACGCCGTGGCCGGGTTGATCGCCGCCGGTCATCGCCTGAAGGTGCTCACCAGCGACGAAGGTGTCCTCGATCTGTCGAGAAAAGGCGACATCGGGCCGGTGGTCGAGCGCCTGCGCGGCGCCCGCGTGGAGTTGTGACCGCCATCGAGAACGCCTTGCTCGCGGCGGGGGTCAGCGAGCTTCGCGCTCGGGTTCAGGCCGTGATGTTCGCCACGGTCGAATCGGCTTTGGTCGACCGGGGCGTCGCCCCCGTCCATCGAGTGAGTGTCCCAGGCCGGATCGAGGTTCTGGGCAAGCACACGGACTATGCCGGCGGCCGCAGTCTGCTTTCCGCGGTGGAGCGAGGATTCACGGCGGTCAGCGCTCCCCGGAAGGACCGGCTGGTTCGTCTGATCGATGTGGGTCGCGGCGATGAAGTGACCTTGAGCCTTGATCCGCGGGCCGAGCCCCGGAACTCACCCCATTGGGCTATCTATCCCGCGGCGGTGGTGAGGCGCCTCGCGCGCGACTTCGCCCCGCCGATTCGTGGAGTGGACGTGGCATTTGCGAGCGACCTGCCTCCGTCGTCGGGTTTGAGCAGTTCGAGTGCCCTGCTCATCACCGCCTTCGAGGTCCTCCGCCTGGCGAACCAACTGGACGAGCGGGACGACTTCAAAAACGCGCTTCCCGGCGTGCTGGACGTAGCCGCGTACCTGGGCAGCGTCGAAAGCGGCCGGCCCTTCCGCGGCTTCTCGGGCGAAGCCGGTGTGGGGACTGCGGGGGGCAGTCAGGACCACACGGCCATTCTGGCGAGTGAAGCCGGTCGGGTCTGTCAATTTGGCTACGCTCCTCCTCGCTTTGAAGGCTCGACTTCGGTGCCCGCCGGCCTGACCTTCGTGATCGCAGTGAGTGGTGTGGTCGCGCAGAAGACCGAGGGCGCGCGCGAGGCCTATAACCGCGCGGCGGCTCTGTCCTTCGCATTGCTGGAGATCTGGCGCACGACAACCGGCCGCACTGAGGCCACGCTCTTCGAGGCAGTGACGTCGGGTCCCGGGGCCTATCATGAACTGAGGACGGCTCTGACCTCCGCGAAGACCGGGGCGCGGTTTCCCGTCTCCGCCCTTGAGGCGCGGCTCGATCAATTTGTGGACGAAAGTCTGGTGCTCATCCCGGCCGCCACCGGCGCCCTGACCGCAGGAGATCTGGCGGCGTTCGGTCGGGCGGTCGATCGTTCGCAGCGCGGCGCCGAACAGGGTCTTCAGAATCAGGTTCCCGAAACCATCGCTTTGGCGGGTCTGGCGCGATCGATGGGCGCCCATGCGGCCTCGGCGTTTGGAGCGGGTTTCGGCGGCAGCGTCTGGGCACTGGTCTCGCGCACGGAGGCCGAGCATTTCCGCTCGGAATGGGAGAGCCGCTACCGAACGCTTTACGACCACAAGGCCGCGCACTTCTTCGCCACCGACCCGGGGCCGCCCCTGCGACGCTTCGAGTTGTAAGAAGCCCTGGCTGCGGCAGACCGATCATTGCCAGCCTCAGCACGGACTGCTTCCGTAGCCATCACCGGTCCCTGAGTCCGACGAGCGCATCCCAGTCGAAGGGACCGATCCCGAGGGCGCATCAAGCCGGTCCCTCTCGGAGGCTTTTCCCGGCAGTGCCGCGGGTCAGGAGCCGGATGCCGAATGATGCAATCGCATCGGATGACCGTGAGCCCCTTCCGTCCTTAGAATCGCGGGGTATGAGCGACGAATGGAAGGGTCGGGTGGTTTCTCCTGCGGACGCGGTGGCTCCGCTCAAGAACGGGATGCGGGTGTTCGTTCATGGGGCGTGCGCTTCTCCGCAACCCCTGCTCGAGGCTATGGTCGCGGCCCCTCACCTCAGTGATGTGACGCTGTATCACCTTCATATCGGGGGCGAGGCGCCTTTCGCCCGGCCCGAAAACGCCTCCCGATTCCACTCCATCTCGTTCTTCGCGGGGCCGAACGTGCGCGCGCTCATCGAGGGCGGGCAGGGTGACTTCGTGCCCGTGTTCCTTTCGGACATTCCCGCCCTCTTCACTGACGGCGTGGTTCCCCTCGACGCGGTTCTGATTCAGGTCTCTCCACCCGATCGTCACGGTCTTTGTACTCTGGGCACCTCCTGCGATGCGACCCGCGCCGCGGTTGACACCGCGCGGATCGTGATCGCCGAGGTGAACGAGCAGATGCCGCGCACCCATGGCTACACCGCGGTGCCCCTTTCGCGAATCTCGAGCCTGATTCACACGAATCGGCCGCTGGTGCCTCACAATCCTGATCCCATCGGCGAAGTGGAATCGCGGATCGGTGAGATTGTGGCCGGACTGGTGAACGACGGTGCGACTCTTCAGATGGGTATCGGCGCCATCCCCGACGCCGTGCTGGCAAGGCTCCACGACAAGCGCGACCTCGGAATTCACACGGAGATGTTCTCGGACGGCCTCGTTGATCTGGTGAAGAGCGGGGCGGTGACCAACCGTTTGAAGAAGGTCAAGCCCGGGCGGATCGTCACCAGCTTCGTGTCCGGGACGAAGAAACTGTTCGATTTCGTGAACGAGAACCCGATGGTGGAGTTCCACCCGAGCGACCGGACCAATGACACTTCGGTGATCCGGCGCAACGACAACACCATCGCCATCAACTCCGCTTTGCAGGTCGACCTCTCGGGCCAGGTGTGCGCGGACTCTCTCGGTCATCGCATCTATTCGGGGATTGGCGGGCAGATGGATTTCATGCGAGGGGCGGCCCTCTCGAAAGGCGGCAAACCCATCCTGGCTCTGCCCTCGACGGCCAAAGGCGGGAAGGTGTCGCGCATCGCCGCCGAGCTTGCGGCGGGGGCGGGGGTCGTGACCACCCGCGGCCATGTGCGTTGGATCGTGACCGAATACGGCGCCGTCAACCTCTACGGCTTGCCTCTGCGCCAGCGGGGCGAGGCGCTCATTTCGATCGCCCATCCCGACTTCCGTGCCGAACTCAGCCGCGATCTCGCGCGGATTCGGCACTTCGTGCTGGCTCCGGCGGTCTCCTGAGGCGTGCATCCTATTGTGCGGAAACAGGTTTCGGGCGCTCTTGGGTTCGTGCTGGTACTTGGGTTTGCCTCGTCACTGGGCGCCGCCAGCAAGCCGAAATTGTCTCTGAGTGCGGTGCCCACGCAGGGCTCGCCCGCGACGGTGTTTATCTTCCGTGGGGTTTTGACCGGCGTCGCGGACACCGAGGACTTTTACTGTCTCACCGCCGAATGGATATGGGAAGAGGAGGCGGATTCGAGTCTGAACGAATCGGAGTGCCCTCCCTTCGTTTCCGGCGAGACGAAAGTCGAGCGGACTTTCAGCGAAGAACAGAGTTTTCGCAGGGCCGGTCCTCAACGGGTTCAGCTGATCCTGCGGAGGCATGACAAGGAAATCGCCTCGGCCACCGTCACGGTGACGGTCAGGCCTCAGTTCGCGTCAAAAAACTGAAGCTGTCGGGCATATAGTCACGGCACTTCCTAGGAGCCCTATGAAACTTTCCCTGCTGGGCCGTGCCGCGGCTGCTCTGCTTTTCTCGACTTCCCTTGCCGCCGCCCCTCAGGCGACGGCCTCGGCCAAGGGCGCCCGCCTGACCGCGCCCGCCCCCGCCC
>CAZFQH010000063.1:0-13274 GCA_964520805.1 uncultured Acidobacteriota bacterium
AAGGGTGCCCCTACGCTTCTAAACCGGCCGGGCACCCACAAGGGGTGCCCCTACGTTTCAACACGGAAGGGTGCCCCTCGCTTCTAGGGGAGATTCACAATTGCGAGGCCGCCTTCTGTGATCTCGAACGTCTTCTCGACCCCACCTTCAAGACTCAGGCGATAACTTCCCGGGGTCAGATTCTCCATCCGTTGGCTGAGCCTCGAAAGGCGGAACGAGTTGGGGCCGCCCTGGCCCATCCCGACCGGAGCGCCGGTGAGTGAGATCAGTTGCCCTGATTTCGAACCGCCGGCCAGGAACTCCTCGGTGCTTCGGAACTCAACCGCACCTCCAGGCGTAAAGGCCAGGCGCAGCACCGTGGCCGGGGCCACGATGTTCGGAATGCGCACCGGGGCATAACCGGAGGCCTGGGCCGTAACCGAATAACTTCCCGGAGGGACGCCGGGAATCTCTCCCTTGCCATCACTGTCGAGAGACACGCTTCCGAGGAAGGCGTCGACACCGCCCCCCTGGACCCGGACGAACAGGCTTCTGAGGCCAAATCCCATCTGGGCATCCCGCGCTTCGATCGCCAGGCCCGATCCGCGTTTCAGCTCCATCCGCACATCCTCTCCTGACTCGGACGGCCTCACCGTGCGGGTCACCGACTCGTAGCCCGAGCGCCGCGCGGTGACGCGATAGTCGACCGGCTCGAGATCCTCGAAGGCATACCTTCCTGAACTGTCCGTGGACATCATCAACCGGCCTCCGGGGTTTCCGGGCGAAACCGGAGCGGCGCGCTGGGCCTCGACCGCCGATTCGATAGGAAGGCCGGTGGCGGCGTCCAGCACTGTGCCGGTGAGCCTCGCGGTGGGAATCACGAGTTCGATGGTGGTGTCCGCTGTAAGTTCCACGACCTGGCTTGCCTGCGATCCGAAGTTCTCCGCGAAGGCGTTGACGTTGACCCGGCCCGCTTCGAGCCCGACGATGCGGAAAGCGCCGTTTTCGTCAGCGCGTGCACTCGATTGGCGGCCGGTCGCGGTGGAGAAAGCCATGACGCGCGCGCCGGAAAGGGGAGCGCTACCTCGCGTTACCGTGCCGGAGATGGACAGGCCTTCGCTGAAGACGACTTCCGTCGAAACTTCGGTCTGGCCTTCGGCGATCGTGACTTCTTTCACGGCCGTGCGAGTCGAACCGAGCACCAGGTCTCCCGCGGTGGCCCTGAGGATGAGGTTGCCCTTCGGAACGCCGGCGAATTCAAAGGAGCCCTCTGCATTGGTCCGTGCGTTGGCGAAATAGTCCTGCCCCTGGGCTCCCACCATCACACCGCCCCGTTCCATCTCGCTAAGGCCAGTGACCACCCCGCGGACCGTGGCCCCCGCGTTGAGAGCCAGCCGAATGTCCGAGCGGGATTCACCAAGGCCCAACGCGACGTCGACTACAGGACTCGCCTCCGTCCTTAAGGCCGCACTGACTTTGTACCGACCCGCGGCCAGATGATCGAAGCGGAAACGTCCGGCTCCGTCGGTGAGCGTGCCCTGTCCATCCATTCCACCCATGCGCATGCCATCGCCGCCTTGCAGCGAAACTTCCACACCCGAGAGCGGCCCGCCTTGAGAGGACATCACCAGACCGCTGATCGAGGCCCCGGTTTGAAGGGGAATCTCGACGAAACCGTCCTTGTCCTCCATCGTGACCCGTCCGGTGCCCTCGGAGAACTGGGAATGCCGCGCCGTCAATTGATATGCGCCCGGCGCCTGGCCCGTAATCTCGAAACGGCCGTCGGCGTCGGTGAGGATGCCGGCTCCTCCTCCGGAAGGGTCGAGGAGGAAGACCCCTCCTCCGGGAGCGCCACCGTCGCGAGCGCTGACGCTCGCGTCCTGGACCGGGCCGCCTCCCCGCGCGTCCACCACTCTCCCGCGAATCACCAGCCCCCGGGCCGCCTTCACCTCAATGGCCTTGGCCTCGCCCGCGGCCACGGTCACGCCGCCGGTGCGCGCCTCTTGATAGGTCTTGGCCCACACCGTAACGTCCCAGTTCCCAGGCGGTACACCCTCGAACGCGAACGTCCCTTCCGGGGAGGAAAATGGGGTTCGGCGGTCACCCTCGCCCACCCCCATGCGGACGACCACCTGCATTCCTCCCGCTCTCGCCGGTGAGTAGGCGGCCTCGAAGTCGGTGATCGGCGTACCGGTCGCGGCGTCGAGCACGCGGCCGGCGATGCGCCCACGGCCCGCCACTTCAATTTCGACGTCGGAAATCGGAGCGACGACACCCTTCTTCTTGGCGTCTCCCCGGAACTCGCCGGCCCCGAAGATGCTGATGTCATAGGCGGTGCCGGGGATGAGGCCCTCAATGAGGAACGCCCCATCAGGGTCGGTTGGGGTGAAGCTGTTGCCTCGACCCAACATTGCCGAGGCGCCTGGTGTGGGCGACGAAGGCCGGGCGCTCACGGAATATCCACTCACGGGAAGTCCGCTCGGCTGAACCAGTCGGCCCGCGATGGAAGCTCCCGGGCTCAGCACCACCTCGAGCGACGAGGTGCCTTCGCCGGCCTTGATGCCGTTTGAAATATTTCGAGTGAAGCCCGATTTCGAAATCGTCATGTCGTACTCACCGGACGAGAGTCCGCGGAACCCGAATTTGCCTTCAAAGTCTGTCTCCGCCTGGGGCCGCACGGACTCAATGGTGCTGAAGGACATCACATCCCCCGCGCGCCCGCCGGTGAGCTGCACCGACCGATTGAGCGAGACAGAAGCCCCCTCCACGGGCCGTCCCTCCTTGTCCTTCACCACCCCGGACAGCGCGTAACCCGAGGAAAGCACCACGTCCAGAGACACCGGCTTCGGGGAGTCCGGGATCAGATCCACGCCCGGGATGACCCGTCGTTCGAATTCCGGATGAACCACGCTCAGCTTCTGATTCACCCCCGGGGCGAGGCGTGTGGCCTTGAACGTTCCGTCGGTTCCGGAGATGAAGGCGCCGCTCTCCGAAGGCCGCGCCATCCGCGCCATAATCATGCCCAGGCGTGACTCTGTACCGGCGGAGAGGCTCCCGCGGGCTCCGGCTACGGGCTGCCCCTTTTCATTGCTCACCCGGCCGACCAGGGTCACCGCCGGAGTCAGCGCGATATCGAGAGCCTTGACCTCGCCCGCGGCCACCTCGACGGCGCGGCGTTCGGTCAGCACGAAATTCTTCTCGTCGAACGTGACCCGATACGAACCCTGGGTGAGGCCGGTGATTCGATACCGCCCATCCACCCCGCTTCGCACCACTCGAGTGGCGCCCGGGGTCCGCGCGCTGACCTTGACCGCCGGCACCAGCTTCCCGTTGTCGATCCGGATGATGCGGCCTTCGAGGGTCGCCGCCCTGGCCAGCGTGAAGGTGGTCGCGGCCTTCCCGGCCGGCAGCATGACCTCGAGCGAGGAACCATCTTTCCCCAGGGCTTGCAGTCGTCCCGATCCGGACGGAGGTCCGGTGATCTCAAAACGTCCGGTGGCGTCGGTACGGACCCAGGGGGTCACGGCCAGGGAGGTGATGCGGACCACCGCGTCGATGGCGGGTTTGCCGTTCCAGTCCTTCAAGACACCGGAGAATCGTCTGTTCGAGGCCTTTAGCCGAACCGTCACCGGTGAACCCGAAACACGGACCGGGGCCACTTCCACTTCGAAGCCCGGAGCGTGGATGCTGAGACCAGGACCAGGCATGACGTTCTGGCCGCCCCGGCCCCCGACGTCATTGAATCGAAAAAGGCCGTCCTTGTTGGAGGTGATTGGAGTAGCGTCCCAGCCGAGGCGGACCGTCGCACCGGCTACCGGTTTGCCGCCCGGATCCACCACGCGCCCCGCGACGGTTTCGCCCCGGGTCAGGGTGATCTCGCCCAGATCCTCTGCGTCCGCTTTCTCGAAGACGCCCTCCAGGGTCCGGCCGGCCAGACCGCCGAAGGCCGTTTTCACTACGAACGGCGGTGCGGTCGGCGGGACGCTGAGCTTGAACCGTCCCTCCGCGTTGGTGGTGGCCGTGGCCAGGGCCGCGGGGGGCACCTCGCCTCGGGACTCGCGCAAAGCGGCGGTGTACCGGGTTTCGTAGGGGATCGCGGAGATGGTGGCGCCGACGACACCCTTTTGGTCGCTCAGTACCCGACCGGTGAGTTCGGCCGCGGGCGCCGTTTGGGCGATCCCCCAGAAGAGAATCGGAAGAACATTTCTTAAGCGCATGTCGCCCTCTCGTCGTCGTTGCAGACTCACCGCAGCTTTATCTCGTTACACCCTGAGACGGAGGAACGCTCTGGCCGGTCGGAGATAGCGCAGCCTATTCCCTTTTGAAGGGCTCCACGGTCCCCGCGGCACCCTGAGTTTGTAAAGGAACAAACCCAAGGGCCGGGCTCCAGACCTCCGCGGGCTGAAATGACGATTTGTAGTTCATCTTGCGGGAGTCGCCCAGCCAGTATCCGAGATAGACGAAATCAAGTTGAAGGCGGCGCGCCTCGGACACCAGGGTGAGGATGTTGAGGATGCCGAGCGACCGTCTCACCGATTCCTCGGGGTCGTAGTAGCAGTAGACCGCGGAGAACGATCTCGGCTCGCGATCGACCACCGAAACGGCCAGGAGCTTGCCCGTGGAGTCGCGAAACACCAGGTCTTCCGTGTTGACGCAGGAGGTGTAGAGAAAACTCTCGAACTCGTCGCGCGATCCATCCATTGCGTCTTCATCGCCTTGTCCCGACGAGTGTCGTGCGGCCAGATAACGCGCGTACAGCGCGTGCTTTTCGTCCGAGGGCCGGGCCGGTTCGAAGCAAATGGTCACGTCGCGGTTACGAGCGAGACAGCGCCTTTGCGCGCGGTTCAGTTCGAGGTCCCGGGCGGGAATTCGGGTCATCCGGCAGTCCGAGCAACTCCGGCAGTTCGGCCGGTAGACGACCGAACCGTTGCGTCTGAAGTTCACCTGCATCAGCGAGTCGTACAGTCCCTCGGGTAGCGGGCGGTCGCAGTCGAATCCGGAGAAGCGTGCCGCGCGGCCGCGGACATAAGGGCAGGGGAACTCGGCCCCGGTCTGGCACAGGGTGGAGGCGATCATTCGGGCGATCAGCGAATAGTCCGGCCGCATGGGGTGCTCCCGAATTCTCGCACCGCGCTTAAGATCCATCGCACTGACCATTCAGAAAGAGGAGATCCCCATGCGAATCGGTGTCCTTCGTGGCCGCGAGAACTCGTTTCCAGACGCTTTCATCGGAAAGGTCAATTCGATGGGACGAGGCGTTTTCGCCGAACAGATCCAGCTTGGCGGCACCAAGCTGAACGAGCCCGTGCCCTATCGGGTGGTTCTCGACCGCATGGGGCATGAAGTCCCCTACTACTCGGTCTACTTGAAGATGGCGGCCCTGCAGGGCACCTACGCGATCAACAACACCTTCTGGAGAAACGCCGACGACAAGTTCTTCGGCTACGCCATCGCGGAGAAACTCGGCATCGCCGAGCCCAAGACCGTGGTGCTGCCGAACTTCCAGTACGTCGATGATGTCAACGAGATGAGTCTTAGAAATCTCTGGCCCATCGACTTTCAGATGTACGCCGACTATGTGGGCTTTCCCTGCTTTATGAAGCCGGCGTTCGGCGGAGGCTGGAAAGACGTCAACAAGTGCCACAACCTTGAAGACATCATGCGCCACTACCAGGCGAGCGGTCAGAAGACCATGATGCTGCAGGAGGCGGTCACCTGGGACATCTACATCCGCATCCCCACCATCGGCCGAAAACACGTGCGCGCCATCCGCTATGACCCGGCCCCCGGCGGCCTCGGCGGCTACGACCAGGACTACGACGCCATCCCTTCAAGGATCCGCGATGAAGCCGAAGAGTTGTCGCTGCGTTTCAACAAGGCTCTTGGTTACGACATGAACGCGATCGAGCTTGCCTACAAGGACGGCCGGTACTACGGGATCGACCTTACGAACTACACCCCCGATCTCGACTATCGCTCGCTCAAGGACGCGCATTTCCCGTGGGCGGTCGAGAAAATGGCGGACTTTGCCATCGAGAAGGCGTTGTCGGGCGAAGGAACCCCTGAGCCTCCGACCGCGGCCAGTCTGATGGTCCGCTGACCGGGTTCGTTGGTCACGCCCGCGTGGGCGAATGGATGGCTGACTGGTTTTTGTCGCGGGTGAGGCGATAGTGGACACGAGCACTCCCCTCGCCACACCTTCGGGCGGTGCGGACGCGGGCAAGTCGGGCGCGGGTCACGAGGCACTGATTTTCTTCGCCTATCTGGCGCTTGGGGTCGTCTTCTTGTGGCCCTTGTCCGCGCGACCCGCAGACACCGTCGCCTATGTGGGCGATTCACTCGCGACCGTCTATTTCGTGGCCGAAAACGGACGTCGCCTGTGGTCCGATCCAGGGTCGCTGTTCTCCGCCGGTGTGGCTTTTCCCCATGAGAATGCGGCTCTTTTCGAGGCGCATCGACTGCTGCCCGCATTCCTGGCCGCTCCTTTCGTGGCCCTCACCGGAAACCCGATTCTGGTGGTGAATCTGCTCGGATGGATGGCCTACGCCTTCAACGGCTGGGCGGCACGACGTCTGGCCCTGAGTCTCGGGATCTCGCCCGCCGCGTCCTTCGGTGCGGGAGCGTTGTTTGCATTCAACACCTATGCGGTGCTGGAACAACCGCGGCTCAACATCATCCTTCTGGGCTTCATTCCCCTCGCTATCGTGGAAACCGTCACCTTCATACGTTCCGGAGGAACCGGCCAGGCGGCAAGGGCCGCCTTCTTGTGGCTGCTTCAGGCGTATTCGGAGAACTACTCCGCGATCTATGGAGGTGCCTTGATTCTGTTCGTCTCCGCCCTGGCCCTCTGGGGACTTCGGGATCAGGGAGTGGTGTGGTCACGCCTTCGCACCGCGGCGATACCCGCTCTGGTGGCGGGTCTCCTCTTCCTCCCGGTGGCTCTGGCTTATGCGCGGATGGACGCTATCTACGACTTTCGGCGCGAGCCTCCTTATTCCATGGACCTCTCTCACTTCTTTGCCACCCAACCCGGCAACTGGCTTTACGGAAAACTCGGGGTGCCGGTCCGTGCCCAGCAGCAGGGTGCTCACTTCCTGGGCTTTTCGGCGCTCGCCCTCGCGCTGCTTACCGTAGTGAGCGCAAAAGGCCGCAAGCGAGGAGCGCGAGTGTGGGTGCTCGCCGCGGCTTTCCTCGCGATTTGCCTTGTGCTTCTCGCTGCCGGTCGCGACGTTCGGCTGTTCGGGCACTATCTGATGCCGGGCCCTTATGGATGGCTGTTTGATCACGTGCCTCTTTTCGAGCGCACTCGGATACCAGAGCGCTTCGGTCTGCTGGCCATGCTCCCGATCGCCCTTCTCGCCGCCCGTGGGGTTGATCTGGTGTCGCACAATTCGCGAGCGCTTCGATTGGGTCTTGCCATGTTCTTGTCGTTGGAACATGCCCAGAAATTCCCCTGGGTCGAAGCCATCCCCACCGGTTCGGCCACTCCGGAGGTCTACGCCTGGCTGAAATCGAGCGACGCCCGAGCCGTGGTCGAAGCTCCAGCCCACGGCGAGGGGCTCGTGCGGATGGAGTCTGTGGACATGTACTTTCAGCTCTTTCACCACAAACCGGTCCTCGCCGCGTATCTGTCCTTTTCGCCCCTTCTGACCCGCATCCTTCGCCAGGCGTCCGAGGATCTTCCGCACCCTGATGCGCTGCGGACCCTCCTCCTGGCGGGGGTCGACACCATCGTCTACCACCAGGACGGGAACGCACCGCCGACCGATTGGAGCGACGCTCAATCTTCAGGGGCTTTGGTGCGCCGTGCCGCCTTCAACCGAAATCCGTACTGGCTGCTCGGTCCCGGGCAGGATGTCGTCTTCCGCATTGCCGTCCCTCTTGCTCTTGCGGCTCCCGAATCGAGGTCGCCGTCCTTGTCCACGCTCACTCGGGCGCGCTCCGTTTCGTGGCGCTACCGGGCGGCCGCGGGGCGCCCCGAACGCGCCTTCGACGACGACCCCGATACTCAATGGGTTTTCGAAGAGTCGATCCTTGGGGGAGAGTTCATCCAGGTCGGCTTTGGAGGAGAGACGGTGCGGTTTGCGGGGATCGCCCTGCCCCTGACCCGGCGCGACATCCTGCCCACCCGATTCGAGGTCGAAGCCCGGGATGCGGAAGGCCGTTGGGAGAAAGTTGCGGAGTACGGGGCCGCCGAGCGTGACCTTCTGGTGCGAGATCTCATGCGCTCGCCGGGCCGCGTTACTCTGGTCCTCAACACGGAAGAACGGCTCGCCACGGGAATCCGCCTGGTGGCGAGTCCGTCCGCCCGATCCTTTGATGGATGGCGCCTTTCACAGATCGAGGTGCTGAGCACGCGCGCGGGCTTAAAGTAGTCAGGGGGAGAGCAGCCATGACCTTTGATATCGACTTGCCTGATCTACGGGTGCGACCGGGAAGCCGGGTGCGGCTCAAGTCCCTCGACACCGATTCCACCGGATCCTACGAGTCGAAGGACAGGGCGCAGAAACACCTGCGCCAGGGGATCGAGGAACTGCGCCGATTGCAGGAAATGCTCTATGCCCAGGATCAGCAGGCCCTGCTTCTCGTTTTTCAGGCCATGGACGGGGCCGGCAAAGATTCGACCATCGAGCACGTTATGTCCGGAGTCAACCCTCAGGGTTGCCAGGTGTTCTCCTTCAAGGCGCCCTCCTCGGAGGAGATCGACCACGACTTTCTCTGGCGCACCGCGAAGTGTCTGCCGGAGCGCGGCCGCATCGGCATCTTCAACCGCTCTTACTACGAGGAGACGCTGGTGGTGCGTGTGCACCCGGAGTTCCTCGAGAAACAGCGGCTACCGCGGGAACTGACCACCGATCGGATCTGGGATCATCGGTTCGAGGACATCCGGAACTGGGAGAAGTACCTGACCAGGAACGGCACGGTGATCCGGAAGTTCTATCTGCACGTTTCCAAGGACGAACAGAAGAAACGCTTCCACGCGCGTCTCGAGGAGCCCGAGAAGAACTGGAAGTTCCAGGTCGGTGACGTGAAAGAGCGAGCCCTCTGGGACGACTATCAGCGCGCTTACGAGGACATGCTCGGAGCCACCAGTACGGCCTACGCCCCCTGGCACGTGATCCCCGCAGACCATAAGTGGTTCGCGCGTCTGGCCGTGGCCGACATCATCATCGACACTCTGCGCTCCATGAAACTGCATTACCCCAAAGTGTCCAAAGAAACCAGGGCGAGCCTTGAAGCCGCGAAGCTGTCACTGGAAAGCGAGTGATGCCCATGGAAGCAGGTTCAGCCGGCGTTCAAGGCGTTCAAGAGGATCGGATCATCCGCGCGGCGGAAAGCGTCATAGATGAGGCGGTCGAATTCACTCAGGAGATGATTCGGATCCCCACCGTCAATCCGCCAGGGGAGTTTTACGTTGACGGAGCCCGGTGCATCGGCCGCTGGCTGGAGCGGGCCGGCTTCACCTCTGAATACATCGCGGCCGAGGGCGAGGCCGAACACACCGCGAAACATCCACGGGTGAATGTGATTGGACGGCGGGAGGGCGTGCGACCCGGCAAGACCCTTCACATGAACGGTCACTTCGATGTTGTTCCCGCGGGTCGGGGGTGGACGAAGGATCCTTGGGGCGGCGAAATAGTGGACGGCAAGATCTACGGCCGGGGCACCTGCGACATGAAAGCGGGAATCGCGGCCGCAGTTTTTGCGGCCGAAGCGCTGCGTCGCGCCGGGGTCGAGACCAGCGGTGCTATTGAGATCAGCGGTACGGTGGACGAGGAAAGTGGCGGCTATGCGGGTGTCGCCTATCTGTGCAAAAGCGGACGCGTGACCGCCCAGAACACGCATTTCGCCATCATTCCCGAGCCCCTCAACGTCGATCGCATCTGCGTGGGCCACCGCGGCGTGTACTGGTTCGACGTGGTGACCCACGGCCGCATCGCTCACGGCTCGATGCCGTATCTCGGGCACAGCGCCATTGACGACATGGGCGCCATCCTCGAAGCGATGCGCACCGAACTTCAGCCCGAACTCGCGAAACGTCTCACCAGGGTCCCGGTGGTGCCCGAGCTATCCAGGCGCGCGACCTTGAATGTCAATACGGTCAGCGGCGGGCAGGTGGGCGAGGATGTGCAGAGTCCGTGCGTGGCCGATCGCGCGCACGCCATCTTCGATCGTCGTTTTCTGCTCGAGGAAGGTTTCGACGCGGCCAAAGCCGAGATTCACAGACTCCTCGAGTCGGTCGCCTCCCGCGTCCCCGGTCTTCGCTACGACCTTGTGGATCGCATGGTCGTTCATCCGACCGCCACTCCCGAGAACTCTCCGGTCACCCGGTCGCTTCAATACGCGATCCAACGCGTCCTCCACAAGGAAGCGCAGGTCATCGCGAGTCCGGGCACCTACGATCAGAAACATTTCGATCGCATCGGCCACATTCCTCACACCGTGGCTTACGGTCCCGGTGTGCTCGATCTCGCGCATCAGCCCGACGAGTGGGTGAGCATCGACGATCTGAAAAACAGCATCGCCGTGCTGGCTCTCGCCACCGTCAAACTGTTGAACGACCAGCACGCATAACTGCGTTTGCGTTCAAACCAAGGCGCGGCGCTAACGCGCCACTCCGAATAATATCCGCGGACTATGGCCCCCCTTTTCCTTGCCTCGTTTCCCGCGGTTCTCCTGGCCACCGGCGCCATGGCCCAGCCTGTGCCCCAGACCACGCCCACCCCAGCCGTGCGGACTACGACGATGGTTGAAGTCGAAGCCACCACCGACGACGAGACCATCTCTCTTGGCGCCCTCGGTCACGAAGTCGACTTGAAGCGCGCTCCGTTCTCGCTCAGCGTGGTGTCCTCACGCAATCTGCGCGAGTCTGGCGCTCGCCAGCTTTCAGACGGCCTGATCGGCGCCTCGTCCGTCAACCTGGCCTCCGGGTACGGCATCTTCGACCTCTTCATCATCCGGGGATTCGATTCACTCACGAACGGACTGGTGATGATCGACGGCGTTCGCGAACCCGAGTCGACCTTCCTGCCCGCCTACAACATCGAGCGACTCGAGATTCTGAAAGGACCTTCGGGCTTTGCCGCCGGCCCCGATGCCGCTGCCTCCACCGTGAACGTTCTTCGAAAACAACCCCTCGGTCGCGACTTTGGGGCGATTGGCGGAAGATTCGGGACATTCAAATCATTTGATCTGGATGCCGATGCCGGAGCCACTAATTCGACCGGCTCTCTCTCCGCGCGATTGCCCGTCTTTCTGCGTGGATCGGACGGCTACCGCGATCGGGAGAATTCGCAGTGGGGCTTGAACCCCGGCCTCCGATTCGTTCGCCCGTCCGGCCTCGTGGTCATTGCCAACTATGAGCGTTTGCGCAGTGAGTTTCTGCCGGATATCGGCCTTCCCCTCGTGAACGGAGCGGTGCCGAACGTCTCGGTCGAGAGCAACTATCAGGCGCCTTTCGACTATTCCGAGCAGGATGTGGACCGCGCGCGTCTGCGGATCGAGAAGAAGGTCAGTGACCGCACCCGCCTCAAGAACCTCACCTACTTCACGCGTCTGCGCTGGAAGAGCGATGGCACTCTGTTCGTCGGCGCTTTTGTGGATCCGCGCGTTCAGGGCGCCATCACCGCCCGGACCCTGACCCTTCTCGACGACGACCAGCGGCTCTCCGGAAACCGGTTCTGGATCGAATCCGATCGCAGCGCCGGACCGTCCACCCATCGCCTCACCGCCGGCGTTGAGGCCTATGAACTCGCCGATGAGTACAGCCTTGATGTCGCCCTGCTTCCGGTGATCGGCATCAATCGTCCCATCGAGACCGCGACGAAACCCCTCTTCATGATCCCCGGCTACTCGGTGCGCGCCGATGCGAAGAACCGCGTTTTCTCGGCCTTCGCTTTCGACGAAGCGTCTTTGGGGTCGCGAGTCCAGGCCCTCTTCGGCGCTCGCGTGGATGCCTTCGACTTCACCGAGAAGGCCTTCGGCATCGAAAAATCGTGGACGCGCCTGTCGCCTTTTGTGGGCGCCAGCCTCGAACTCACGAGGACGGCCCGCGCCTTTGCTTCTTTCTCGACCGGCTTCTCGCCGGCTTCGACGCTGGCCCTCGGCTCCAAGGAGCCCGAAGAAACCCGTCAGATCGAGGGCGGTTTAAGGTTCACGAGCGACGATTCACGAAAGCGCGCGTCGGTCACCGCGTTCGAACTTCGGCGGAACGACGTCACCATCCCCGATGGATCAGGTCAGCCCCGTCCCACCGGAGACCAGCGCTCCCGCGGCTTTGAGTTCGAGGCGAGTGCTGAGAAATCGCGAATAGGCCTCTCCATGAACTACACCCTCACCGACGGCGTCCTATCGCGCTTCGCGGAGATCGGAACCGTGGGCTTCGATCCGGCCACGTTCCAGCCGGTTCAGGGGGTTCTGGACCGCTCCGGAAACACCTCGCCCCTCGCCCCGAAACACCTCTTCGCGGCCCGTCTGCGCCTCGATCTCGGACAGGGCTTTCTCGCTTCCGCCGCGTTCCGTTGCCTGTCGAAGCAGTTCATCGCGGAAGACAATGCCTTCGCCATTCCGTCCGCTCAATTCGTGGACGCCGCCATCTCCTACAGTCGCGGCAACGCGCGCATTTCCCTGATCGGAGACAATCTGCTGGACGAAGCATCCTTCACCCGGGGCTACGCGTCGTATTCGGTTCTGCCGGTTCCGCCGCGCCGGGTGAGTGTGCGGGTCGATCTGCGAGCCGATCGTAAGCGTCCGTAGTCCCGAGTAAACCGTCGCAAACCGCCTTCGCGAAAGGAAGAAGCCCGTGGTTTCCCCCGCCAGTCCGGAATTTCAACCGAAGCTCGATTCCCACGTTCGGGAAACCGTCGCCTTCCATTTCTCGGAAGAGACCGGAAGCCCGTTCTGGCTCGATTTCAAGCAGAAGCTCGACTTCGACCCTCGCGAAAGAATCCAGGGCTTCGCCGACCTCTCGTCCCTCGGCTTCTTCCAGGACGAGTGGCTGCGGTGCAAGGAGCCGCGCATCTTCGTTCCGAAGGCGTTCAAGGACAAGCCGGTCTACGTCTTTGAAACCGGGGGCAGCACCGGCATCCCCAAGTCCAGGATCAACATCGAGGACTTCCGCCTCGACTACTCCGCTTTCAGCGAGACGCTTCCTGAGAAGTTCTTCCCCAAGGGGTCCGACTGGCTTGAGGTCGGGCCTTCGGGCCCGCGCCGCTTGAGACTCGCCATCGAGCACCTCGCTCAGGTGCGCGGCGGCATCTGCTACATGGTCGACCTCGATCCGCGTTTCGTCATCA
>CAZFQH010000064.1:0-10881 GCA_964520805.1 uncultured Acidobacteriota bacterium
CCCTCGCCGCGGGCGGCACCTATTACAAGGACAAGTACCCCGGCGCGGTTGATACTTTCACCTACGGCTACGGCCTTCAGGACACGAGCAACGGCTCGGTCTTCGCCGGTGTCACATATGCAAAGAGCGGGAGCGAGTTGAGCGCCTGGGCCGGCTACGACCAGTACGACTGGAACAGTTTCCAGGTGACGAAGAGCAGCCAGGGCGCCGACTACGCACCGCAGAATCGCTGGACCCGGGACTCCTCTGATGACCTGTACTGGATCGGCCTTGAGGGGAGCACGCCGATCGGCAAAAAGGGCCGCCTGCGCGGCGACGTCAACTACCAGAAGTTCCTCGGCGATTGGGTCACCACGAACCTCGCGGCCAACGACACGAACAGCGGTCAGGCCTATCCGTTCCCCGAGAGCTCGGACAGCACGCTGACCGCGAGAGCGTCCTTCTCCTACGAGTTCAGCGCGAAGGCGACGTTCGAGGCCCGGTACGTGGTTGAACCCTACAAGCTCGATGACTTCACCATCGACTCGATGCGCCCGTACATGCAGGGCGTCCTGCAAGAGACCCGGGCCTCGGCCAATCCCCTGGCGGACATGAACGTCAGCCGGTTCCTCTTCCTCGACAGCCGTTACACCAGCTACACCGCGCACGTCCTCTCCGCCTTCGTTCATCTTCGCTTCTAGGCGAAGCCCTGCGCTTCAAAGGCGCGTGGGCTGCATCGACCCTCCGTGGGCCCGCCCACTCCGATGCAGCACACTAGAATCCGAGGGTGCGCATGAACAACGAGGTTGCGACGGCCGCCCCTACCCGCCTCCGCATCCTGGTGGTGGAGGACGAACTCAAGGTCGCCCGGGCCCTCCGCGAGGGCCTGGAGAGTGAGGGGTTCGATGTAACCCTGGCCGCCACCGGCGAGGAGGGGTTCTTCCTCGCGAGTTCCCAGCCCTTCGACGTGCTGATCCTCGATCGCATTCTTCCCGGGCGTGACGGGCTTGAAATCCTGGCCGCGCTCCGCAGCAAAGGACTGCTGACCCCGGTCCTGGTGCTGACCGGTCGCGCCTCGGTGGAGGATCGGGTAGAAGGACTCGACGCGGGGGCTGACGACTACCTCGTGAAGCCGTTTGCATTCCCTGAACTCCTCGCGAGGGTGCGCGCGCTGTCGCGGCGGGGCCGCGGCGATCAACTCCTGCGGCTCACCATCGCGGACCTCAGCATGGATGTGCCGGCCCGCACGGTGATTCGCGGCGGCCGCTCGATCGACCTGACCCCCCGGGAGTTCGACCTGCTGGCCTACCTGGTTCGAAACAAGGGCACGATCGTGTCCCGCGAGATGGTGGCCTGCGACGTCTGGGAGGAGCCGGTGCGCGGGACACCTCTGGACAACGTCATCGACGTGCACCTCGCCCGCCTGAGGAAGAAGATCGACCAGGGCGCCGCTCCTCCCCTCATCCACACCATTCGAGGCGTCGGCTTCATCGTCCGTGAAGGCGATGCTTGAGCGGCGGGCCTCCGCAGGTTCAGCCGGCTCTTCCTTCCGAGCGGAGTCCCCGCCGCAGCCTTAGGACCGTCATCGCCCTCTGGTACGGCGCGATCATCGCGATCTGCCTCATTGCTTACTCGCTGGCAGTCGGGTACGGATTTGAAGAGCACCTTGAGTCGGAGCTGGATCGACGCGTTCACGAGGATATCGAGCTGGCGGCAAGGTCCGTGGTGGAGACAGATGGCCGGCTGGCCTGGGTCGGGGGCTTTCTCGGGAAACAGATCGACGAGGAAGAAGGGGGCGGTCACTGGGTGGAGGTCTGGAGTGAGTCCGGCTTCCGCGTTCTTGCTGCGGGGACCATCCCGGATCCGAGCCTTGGCCCCCTTGAGGTCCTCCCGGATCGGCGCCAGGGGCGAACCCTCTTGCGTCCCGCCGGTCCACTGCGGGTGATGACGGACTCCGTGCGCGTGGGTGAGCGCCCCTACATAGTGCGGGCCGCGGTGTCCGAGATTGGATCACGGGCTCAGTTGAAGGATCTGCGGTCTGAACTCGCGGCGCTCTCTCTGACCGTCCTCGTGCTCGGCGCCCTGGGTGGCGCCGCGATCTCCCGCCGCGCGCTCGGGCCTTTGGGGAGGCTGGCTGATGGTGCGCGGCGCATCACGGCCGCGTATATCCACGAGCGCCTTCCCGAGGAACCATCGAGCGCCGAGATCGAGGACCTTCGCACGGCGTTCAACGAGACCCTGGCCCGGCTCGACCGATCCTTCGATCAACTCGGCCGCTTCTCGGGAGACGCATCGCACGAGTTGCGTACTCCCCTCACCGCGCTTCGCAGCGTGGGCGAAGCGAGCCTGCGCAGTCCTCACAGCGCGGACGAATATCGCGACGTGATCGGGAGCATGCTCGAGGAGGTGAATCGCCTGACCCACCTCTCCGACGATCTGCTCACTCTGGCCAGAGCGGAGACCGGGCGGACGCATCTCCATATCGAAACCGTCGATCTGTCCGCTCTGGCCCGCGAAGTGGCCACCCATCTCCTGGTCCTGGCCGAGGAACGCGGCCAGACCATCGAGGTGAAGGCTGAGCACCCGGTGACGGTGGAAGGGGACCACGCCGCTCTTCGGCAAGCGCTGGTCAATCTGGTGGACAACGCGATCAAGTACTCGCCCGAGAAGACGCGGATCACAGTCTCGAGCGGCGCTTTGGGCGAGGCGGCTGTCCTTCGGGTTCAGGATGAAGGGCCGGGGATCGGCTCGGCCGACCAGCCCCGGGTTTTCGACCGGTTCTTCCGCGCGGATCGCCAGCGCTCTCGCGAGATGGGTGGAACTGGGCTGGGGCTCTCTATTGTAAAACTCATAGCCGAGACCCACGGCGGGACCGTACGGCTCGAGAGTGAGGCCGGCGGCGGCTGCGCCTTCATTGTGAGCATCCCACTCCCGCCCATGGCCGGGGGCACCGCGAGCGAACGTCAGAAGCGTGAATAATGCACTGGCCGCCGGGAACCCCGCAGCCGGACGAGCGCCCGCATGATCTCGACCTTGACCTGAACGGCGTTGACCTGAACGGCGCGAGGGGACCTCGGGACGCTCGAGATCATCGCGACACCTGGCTTCGATGAACGCCGCTACAATCGGCGGCACGCTCGCGACGAGGTTGAACCTAATGAAAACTCTCCAACACGTTCTTGTACTGGCCGGGCTGGCCGCGGCTTCTCCCGCGGTCAGCCTCGCGCAACCGCAGGCTGCCGAAGCACCCGCCTCGCCTCGCCTCAACGCGACTCGACCCGCGGTCGCGGCCCGCAACGGCATCGTGGCCGCGGGCCATCCCATTGCGGCCTCTGCGGGCCTGCAGATTCTCCTCAAGGGCGGCAACGCCTTCGACGCCGCGGCCGCGGTGGGAGCCATGGAAGCGATGGCCGAGCCGGAGATGAACGGCATCGGCGGCAACGGTTTCATGACCGTCTTTCACAAAGAGTCGGGCAAGGTCTGGTCACTCTCGATGACGGGCGCCGCGCCTCTTGCTCTCAAGCCCGCGGCCATGACGCCCCCGACCCTCGACACGGGCATGCAGGCGGGGATCGTCCCAGGCAACCTGGGCGGGTATCTCTATGCTCTCGACCGCTTCGGCACGATGAGTGTGGCCGAGGTTTTCGCTCCCGCCATCGAATACGCGGAGGGCGGCTATCCCATCGACCCCATGCTCGCAGCTTCAATCGATCGGGCCAAGGCGAAGCTCGCGCTTCATCCCACCACCGCGAAGATCTTTCTGCCGGGCGGCGAGCCCATCCGCGCGGGTGAGATCTATCGGAATCCTGACTACGCGGCGACCCTCCGCAAGCTGGTGGAGGCCGAGCAGAACGCGAAAGCGAAGGGCGCCACGAGGTCCGCGGCCATCAAGGCGGCGTTCGATCGCTTTTACAAAGGCGACATCGCCCAGGAGATGGCCCGCTTCTTCAAGGTGAACGGCGGCCTGCTCACCGCGAAGGATCTCGCCGCCTATGAACCGCAGTGGACCGAGCCTCTCCACACGACCTATCGCGAGCACGACGTCTACAGCAATCCCCCGACTTCGCGCGGCGGGCTCGAAGTTCTCATGCAGGCAAACATCATCAAGGGATTCGATCTCAAAGCCTCGGGTGTGGGTTCGGCCGAAACACTGCACGCCATCATCGAGTCGATCAAAGTCGCCAAGTCGGACGTCTACCGCTACGTGGCCGACCCGAAGTTCACCCCGGTGCCGACGGACGGCCTTCTCTCGAAGGAGTACGCGCAGTCGCGCCGCAGGCTCATCGATCCCCTCAAGGCGATCGCCTACCCCGACGCCGGCGTTCCCGCGGGAGCGGAGCCGGTAGCACCCGAACCGAAGCCCGCGGGGAAGAGCGCGGGCGAAGCCTACGACGCCGAGCAGCACACCACCAGCTTCTCGATCGTAGACCGGTTCGGGAACGCGGTCGGGTGCACGCCGACCCTGGGCGGGCTTTTTGGCAGCACCGTGGTGGTGGGCTCGACGGGTCTGCTCCTCAACAACGGCATGAGGCTCGGCTCGACTTCGCCCTATCCCGATCAGGTGAACTACGTCGGTCCGGGCAAGGTGCCGATCCTCAACAACTCGCCGGTGATGGTTCTGAAGGACGGCAAGGTGGCGTTCGTGTTCGGCTCGCCCGGCGGCGAGACCATCGGACAGACCGAGTTCCAGGTGCTCATCAACCTGATCGATTTCGAGATGCCGGTGCAGGAGGCCATCGAAGCTCCGCGTCTCGCCCTCGAAGCGACCCCTAACTTCTACAAGCCGGGCGCCACCATCAAAGTGTCCGTCGAGGGTCGGGTGTCCCCAGAGACGGTCACGGTGCTGAAGGCGATGGGACACGACGTCCTCGTTCTCCCCGGCTGGGGAAGCCTCGGTCACATGCAGACGATCCGCGTCGATCCGAAGACAGGATTGCTTACCGCGGGCGGGGATCCGCGCCGGACCGGCTACGCGATCGGGTACTGACGGCTACCGAGTATCCGCGCGGAGGTCGCGCTCAAGAAAGCCTCTCAAGGTGAGCGTTGGATCTCCTCGACGATCCGATTCACTGTGGTTGATCTCGGGTTTGTAGAAAGTGCGCGGTTGTTTCTCGGGCGGCGCACAACCCTGGTCCCTTTCGAGTGGCATGGTTGCTGCTGCTACGAGCCCGAGCCCCGGACGATTTCACCATACCGCCACGGGCGGGCGTCCCCCGAAGGTGCGCGGTAAGGACGTTTCGGTCAGCGCGTTCAACGACGCTCCATCACAAAAGAACAGGAAACCAAACCATGGCCGACAACCGTAGCGGAAAGTCCAAAACCAAACCCACGTCCAGCTCAAAAGGCGCCGATGCTCGACCCGGACAACGGCAGGCCGTCAAGGCGAAGGCCCAGGCCAAGGGGGTTCAGGCCAGCGGCGGGGACAAGGGAAGCAAGAAGACGAACGACTTCGAGACCTCGGGCGTCGATCGCAACGCCGGCCAGGGAAAGCAGAACCCTGAGAACAAGGGCCGCGTTGGCGTGGACGACGAGAAGGCGAGGCGCAGAGGTAATACGGAAAGGACGACACGGGGGACCGTGGAGAAAGCCGCTGCGAAAAGCAACGCGAAGCCCAGGCAAGAACGAATCACCGAGGCGGCGGTGCAGGTGGACGAGAAGAAGGACAAACTGCGGAAGACTTCGAAGCGGGAACAGGGAAGCCGCAAGCCAGGCACCGAACTCACGAAGAAAGAACGGACCGCTTCGAAGCGCTAGCTGCTAGTCCTTTCCGAGGCCGAGTGTTCGCTCCATCCCCTGGAAAACCGTCCAACCGGGCTTGTAGATTGTCCAATCTCCGTTGTCGAGGCCCGGGGAAACCGGGCCTCGGGCCTACGCTCAGGTTCTGAGCGGGGGCCCTGTTTGCTTCAGAGCTGGGTCATTCCCTCGCGAAGGGCGTAGCGAACGAGGCCGGCGGTCTCTTTCAAGCCGAGTTTCTTCATGATCCTGGTGCGATGCGACTCGGCGGTCTTGACCCCGAGTCCGAGAAGGGTCGCGACTTCGCGGGTCTTTTTTCCTTCTGCAAGAAGCTGGAGGACCTGCCGCTCCCGCGGGCTCAGGGGATCTGGGTGCTTTTCAGCGCCATTCAGGTAAGCCTCCACTACCATACCCGACAGGCCGGGATGGAGATAGGTGCCTCCGTTCGTCACTTCGCGGATGGCCTGAACCAGTTCCCGGGCCTCGTAGGACTTGAGCACGCATCCTCGAAAACCCGCGCGCAGGGCTTCAAGGTGATGTCTTTCGTCGGTGTCCATAGTCAGGAGAATAAGCTTGGTGGAAGGTGAAACCTGGCGAATCTCGCGGGCCGCATCGATTCCGTTCAGCAGGGGCATGGCCCGATCGAGCACCGCCACGTCCGGGCGCAGCTCGCGCACCCGCTGCACCGCTTCGAGGCCGTTCTCCGCCTCCCCAACCACGTCGAGACCCTCCATCTCAAGAAGCAGCCTGACCCCGCTCCGAACGACCGCGTGATCGTCGGCCAGTACGACGCTTATGCCCATGGTTTGTGACTCCTCACAGGATTACGGATCTGCAAGAGGCATGCCCGGCACGAGGAGCAGCGAGGGCACGTGTCTTGCTGTGAGAAAGTGAAGCATGACGGATTCACCCCTGCGTCGGATTTTGCTGGTCGAGGACGATCCGGACATTCAGGACGTGACCACGGTTCTCCTCTCTCACATCGAGAACTTCGAGGTCCGGGCCTGCGGGACCGCCGCCGAAGCCATCGAAACCGCCAAGACGTTCGCTCCCGACCTCATCCTGCTCGACGTGATGATGCCGGGCTTAGACGGCCAGGGGGCTTTTGCGGTGTTCCGTCAGATGCCCGCCACCGCGACAACCCCGGTGATTTTCATGACCGCGCGGGTGCAGCCCCGAGAGATCCTGGAGTACCGGCGGCTCGGCTCTCTCGGAGTCATCCCCAAACCGTTCGACCCCGACACCCTCGCCCAAACCATCCAGGGGATGTGGGATCGCCATCGCAAGGACCTTACGAACGAAACCCGGCGCGAGGACCTCGCCTCCTTGCGTACCGTCTACGCCGCGGACCTTCCCGGGCGGCTGCACGCCTTCGAAGCCGCCACGGGTTCCCTCCGCGATCACGGATGGAACGAATCCGTGGCCGGATCGCTCTACGAGATGGCGCACCGCCTGGCGGGGTCGGCGGCGATATACGGGTTCCCCGGTGTGAGCCAGGCCGCGGTTCGGGTGGGAGCCTTCAGCGAGGAACCCGCGGCCAGCCGGGTTGCCTCTGACCTGAAGCCGCTGCTGAAGGCGGCGGCGGCCCTTTCGGACGCTCTCCGCGCGGCCGCCCCCGCCACCCGGTCCGGAGCGTAGTCAGCCTGGATCGCGCTCGGGAACCGCGGGGGCGCCGAACTCGAAGGGTGTCATTAAAGCCGGAGTCGGCACAGGCTCCCCGTGAAGGGTCGACCGGGGTCGCGACTCTGTAGACTGGGGCAAGCGGACCACAAAAACCGCGCCGGGTCTGCCCTCGCGATTCCGGGCCGCGACCGATCCTCCATGCAGTTCGATCAGGTGACGCACGAGGGAAAGACCGAGCCCGATTCCCGCATGCCGCCTTGTGCTGGACGAATCCCCCTGACGGAAATGCTCGAACACGAAGGGCAGAAACGAGGGATCGATTCCCGCGCCGTCGTCGGTCACGCTGATCTCGACTCCCGAACCGGCCCTTGAGACCACCACCTCAACTCTGCCCCCCGAAGGAGTCAGACGAATGGCGTTCGAGAGGAGGTTCCAGACAACCTGCTGAAGGCGCGCCGCATCCCCCGCAACCGGCCCTGCCTCGGGATCAATGACGATATCGAGGGCGATGTCCTTCATCCGCGCCGCCGGTCGCAAAGTCTCCGCCGCAGCGTGAATCACATCGGAAAGATTCACACTATCCACGCTGATGTGAAATTTCCCGGCCACGATCCCCGAGACATCGAGGAGATCCGCCACCAGGGCGCTTTGCGCACGGGCGTTGCGGTCGATGGCCTCCGCGGCCCGGGCCAGCACCGCAGGATCGAGACCGGTCTGGCGCAGCACGTGCGACCACGTGAGAATCGCGCTCAACGGAGTGCGCAACTCGTGAGAGAGCGTTGCGAGGAACTCGTCCTTCAGCCGATTCGCGTCTTCGGCGTCGGCACGCGCCAGGCGTTCGCGCGCCAGAAGCTGGGTGCGATCCATCTCGGCCCGGAGCAAAGATTCCTCCACACGCGTCCGCCGCTCAATCTCGATCTGGGCCTTGCGGCTCGCGTCCTCGGCGGCCACGCGCGCCACCCGCTCATGGTCGAGAAGGAGACGCTGTTCTTCGCGGCGTTTGCGCTCGGTCAGATCCGTGACGATCATGCTCTGAACCACCCCTCCGGGAAGGGCGAGTACCGTTAGGGTGACTTGGGTCAGAACCGGTCCTCCTGATGAGAGGAAAAGCATCTCGCCCCGGCTCACGCCGCGCGCCGCGGCCGCGCGCAGACTGCCGAAATACGCGTTGGTCGGCTTGTCGAGAAAACGGGAGAAGGATCGGCCAAGCACGGTCTCGAGCGGCGCGCCCAGCAAGGCGGCGAGGAAGGGGTTGCAATACAGGACGACCCCCTCTTCCGACAGGGTGGCCGCCCCTTCCTGCATCTGTTCAACAATCAGCCGATAGGTCTGATCCGCGCCATTCAGGGTGAAGACCTGGTCTTCTCCCGCGGTTTCCACGACCAGCGCGTCCACCTCCCCGCAGCGAATCGCCCGAAGCGTCTCTTCCACGTCCCGCAGTCGGGCACGCAGCCTCTTGTTCTCCTCGACCTCGGGCCGCGCCGTAGGAATCCGGGGCATGTCTGCCTTTAGGAGGCCAGTGCCGCAATGCCCAGGCCTGAAAGCACCTGCTCCGGGCGAGAGAAATCACCGACCAGGAGGCGCAGGGGAACCGGGAGGCGCTTGACCAGGGCGGGTACCGCCACGATCTGATCCTCGCGCAGGAGCTCCGGATATCGGTATATATCCAGAACCTCCAGGTCATAGAGGCCCCTCAGGTACTTCTCGCAGACCGCCTTGACGTTCGCGATGGCGCGCGAAGAACGTGCGGTGGCTCCACTCACGTACAGGCGCAGGACATAGCGGTTCGAACTGGCTCTGCGCGACGGTTTATCGGATCGGCGCTTCCTGATCATTTCTCTTTTCCCGGCGTCAGTTCCATGCCGATCAAGGTGCGTTCGCGGTTCGAGAGGTCGCCGAGAATGCGCTTCATGGGGGGCGGGAACTTCCGAATGAGGGTGGGCAAGGCGACGATCTGGTCGGCGCGAGCGCGCTCAGGATGGGCCGACAGGTCAATGACTTCGATTCGGTAGATTCCCTTCAGATGACTCTCGCAGATCACCTTGAGATTGGCCAGGGCGGCGATGGACTTGGGGGTATGTCCGGCCACGTAGAGGCGCAGATCCCACCGCTCAGCGGGTTCCGAAGGGGCGCTCTCGGGACCTCGCCCGCGAAGACGCACGGCGGCTTTAGCCGGGGTCACCGCCCGGCCCTCTTGCGGGGAGCGGAAGGGTCGGAAATCCGGGCGGTCAGGCGCAAGCGAGGCGAGTCCGACAGGCTTGGCTGGTCCTCGGCGATATCGATACCTCTCCGAGTGATGCGGAACTCCCGGATATCGCGCGAGTGGGGCATGCCCCGCGACTTCATCACGCTGAGGGCGCGATAGCGGCGCCCTTCCCTTTCAAGATCCCGGAGGACGATCGAGGTGTCGATGAGGGAAGACACTCCCCCTTCCAGTTGATCGACGTGCATCTCCGCGGAAACCAGACTCGTGAACACCGCGGTGATGCCCTCCATCTTCAGGAAATCGATGAGTCGCGTGAGCATGGCCTTGTTGTCGGCCAGGGACTCGGTGAAGTCGGTGATGGGATCCACGAGCACCGCCGCCGGTCGAAACACCCGGATCGTCTTGTGCATGAAGGCCAGATGAGTTTCGATTCCGTATACCGCCGGGCGCGAGGACTCCAGCCGCAAGAGGCCCTGTTTGCGCCAGGGGGCGAGGGCGTTGCCGATCGAGCTCATGTTACGGGTGAGTTGCTGGGGCGACTCTTCGAAGGCAAAGTACAGGCAGCGCTCACCCCGACGGCAGGCGGCCTGGACGAACGCGGTGGCCACGCTGGTCTTGCCCGAGCCGGCGGTTCCGGAAACGAGAACGGTGCTGCCTCGGAAGTACCCGCCGCCAAGCATCAGGTCAAGGCGGGCGATGCCAGTGGAGACACGTTCCGCGGAGGCGCGGTGCTGTAACCCGAGTGAGGTGATCGGGAGAACCGAGAACCCGGCCGCATCGATCAGGAAAGGGTACTCGTTCGTACCATGCGAGGACCCCCGATATTTCACCACTCGAAGTCGTCGGGTGGAGACCTGACCCTGAACTCGGTGATCGAGCAGAATCACGCAGTCTGATACGTATTCCTCGAGCCCTTGTCTGGTAAGACCTCCGGCTCCACGTTCGGCGGTGATGACCGCGGTCACCCCCCGATCCTTCAGCCACCGGAACAGACGTCGCAGTTCGGCCCGCAAGAGAGTGGTGTTCGACAGGCCGGAAAAGAGGCTCTCGATGGTGTCGAGAACCACGCGCTTCGCCCCGACGGAGTCGATGGCATGGCCGAGCCGGACGAAGAGACCCTCGAGGTCGTACTCCCCCGTTTCCTCGATCTCCGACCGCTCCACGCGCACGAAGTCGACCACCAGTTTTTTGGTGGCCACAAGATGCTCTAAATCGAAACCAAGCGACGCGACGTTCTGCGACAGCTCCGCTGCGGTCTCTTCGAAGGCCATGAAGACGCCGTTCTCCCCCATCTCCACCCCGCGAACAAGGAACTCGACGGAAAACAGAGTCTTCCCGGC
>CAZFQH010000064.1:10891-13066 GCA_964520805.1 uncultured Acidobacteriota bacterium
CGCAGACCAGGGTGGGCCGCCCACGAGGCAGACCCCCGCCAGTGATCTCGTCAAGGCCGCGTACGCCGCTCCTTGCCTTGGGCAAGGACGGTACGGCGACGGAATTCTTCAGGCGCACACTTGGGACTCCGTTCGAGAGTGGGTGCTGAACCCATTCTTGGGACCGTGCACGCCGCCGCCGCTTGAAACAAGCAAGGCATGTGCCGCCGTCGGCGTGCCCCATTCGAAGCCATTCGCGCGATCCCGAGGCAGGATCAAACGAGCCCCTTTCGGGAGGTTTCTACATTTCGCCGCCATTCCGCGCTTGGCCATTTCCAGGCGTTCCATATGGATTCCGGACGTCGCCGGAATGGCTTCGGCAGACCTGCTAGGTGTTTTCCCCCTCCACGGCTAGGGCAAACACCCAATCGACGCGCAGGGAACCCCGCTCTATCGTTCCGTCATGGCCACCCATGGACGCGTCAGGAATCGAACCCTTGGAAGAACAAGACCGCGGCCAAGTGTCCTGATCGCGGTCGAACCCCCTTCGTTGCAACGCCTTATTCAGCATGTTCTGCACGAAGACGCGGGCCTTCGGACGGTTAGCGGCGCGTCCCACGACCTGACCTCCGGCTATCGGGCGCCACGGGCGTCTCACCGAGCCCCGGACGTCATCGTGATCAACCAGCGACTTCAACGGAAGGAACCGGGTGACGTGATGGGCGACCTCAGGCGTTCCTGCCCCACCTCCACCCTGATTCTCCTCACCGCGACGTTCGCCGGACCGGCTCCCCGTCGTGGCGCCGATATCTGCCTGCCGGAAGAAGCCATCGTCAGCGGCCTCCTTCCGATGATCCGTCAAGCCGCCCTCCGTGCCGCCGATCGCACGTCCTCGCCTGCCTCCGCAGGCCCTCGCACCTAGGAGCCTTACGACCATGAACAAACTCTTCCGGCGTTCGCTCGTCTTCTCCACCACGATGCTCGCCCTCTCCGGCATCGCGGCCCTCGCGGCCTCCACCAGCTCTTCTGTTATGGCTCCGCCCTCGTATGGCACCCTCCTGCCCCCCGAAAGAGGCGGGACTTATGCCGACCCCTCGTTCGGCACCACCGTCAAGCGGATCTCCGACGCCATGAAGATGACCGACAACGCGGGAAATGGAGGACTCACCACGGTGAGCACCGAATATTCGACGGCATCGCCCTTCAACCGCGACAACAGCCGGCTGATCCTTCAGCACAACAGCTACTTCGGCCTCTACGACGGCAACGGGACGTACCAGAAAGACCTCCCCTTCGCGGTCAATGTGTCGACGGAACCGCGCTGGTCGCGCACCGACGCGAACGTTCTCTTTTACGTCAAAGGGAATTCCCTCATGAAGCTCGACGTGAGCTCCGGGGACTCTTCGGTAGTGCGCACGTTCAGCGAATATGGAACCATCAACGGCCAGGGCGAGTCGGATATCAGCCGGGACGGTGATCACTTCGTCTTCGCCGGCGACAACCGCCACATCTTCGTGTATGAAATCAGCAGCGGTACCAAGGGTCCCACTTTGGACACCGCGGGGCAGGCCTTCAATCAGCTCTACATCGCATCGAACAACAGCGTGGCCATAGGCTGGATCGCGAACGGATCCGGCCGCTCCCAGGGCGTCGAACTCTTTGACCGCAATATGAACTTTCAACGACAGCTCACCCATGCGATAGGACACATGCACCTCACGGTCGACACCAACGGCGACGATGTGCTCATCTGGAATAACTCCAACGACGCCCAGCCCATCGCCTGCCAGAACGGCATCGTGAAAGTCCGCCTCGCGAACGCCCAGCAGACCTGCCTGCTCGAACTCGATTGGAGTCTCGCGGTCCACATCACAGCGCCCGATGGAAACGGCTGGGCCTTCGTCGAAACCTACGCGCCCAGCGATCCCTTCCCGCAGTCGTCCGCCTGGGCTCCCTACACGAACGAGATCCTGCAGGTGAAGCTCGATGGCTCCGAAACCCGCCGCCTCGTGCATCACCGCAGCCGGCCCTTCGACAGCTACGTCTATCAGCCGAAGGTCACGGTGAGCCGCGACGGAAGCAAGGTCGTCTACACGAGTAACCATGCCCTGCAGGCGATCCTCGGCTACCCGAATCTGTATTCGGATGTCTATCTCTTCAGCGTCTCCGGCAGCGCCACCACCCCCGCAGCACTTC